>JAGQOZ010000365.1 GCA_020426955.1 Planctomycetales bacterium | reverse complement strand
CTTACGATTGACCGCGGTATATCAACTAAATGCGTCCGGGCTACCCAACGGTTGCGAGCAACCGGGGCTACCCAGCTTCGCTTCTGGCCGCCTCGTCTGCAGCGACTGCTCCGCCCAAAATCAGCATCAAATTCGCCAGGACCGCAATCGTTCGAATTCTCATTTCTTGGTTACTCCACTTCCTTTGTTTCTTTGACATATCACGTCCAAGTTCGCCGAACAAACAAACCGCCCTATATCCAAATCCTGCGCCTCGTCCCGATTAGCCGAAGCGGCCGGTTACATAGTCTTCTGTTTCTTTTAGAATGGGTCGAGTGAAAATGTCGGACGTGGGTCCGTATTCCAACAGTCGCCCCAAGTACATTAGCGCGGTGTAGTCGCTGATCCGAGACGCTTGCTGCATGTTGTGCGTCACAATCAGAATCGAATATTCACCTCGTAGTTCACTGATCAAGTCTTCGATCTTGCCCGTGGCGATGGGATCGAGTGCCGAACAGGGTTCATCCAACAACAAGACTTCCGGTTCACTGGCGATGGCACGAGCGATACATAAACGCTGCTGTTGACCACCAGACAGACTTAGCGCACTTTCGCTCAGTCGGTCCTTGACTTCGTCCCAGAGTGCTGCGCCGCGCAAGCTGTGTTCGCACACTTCTTCCAATTGACTGCGATTCCTTACGCCATCAATTCGCAGCGGATAGACAACGTTTTCAAAGATACTCATTGGAAACGGATTGGGCTTTTGAAAGACCATGCCCATGCGTTTGCGCAGTTCGATCACGTCGACGGTTCGACCATAAATGGTATCGCCAGCCAGCTTCATGTCTCCGCCAATCCGCACGGTGTCAATCAAGTCGTTCATGCGATTGACGCAGCGCAGCAGCGTCGATTTGCCGCAACCGGACGGGCCAATGAGCGCCGTGACTTTGTTGGCCGCCACGTTCATGGAAATGTCAAACAACGCCTGTTTGTCGCCATACCACAAATTAAAATCTTCAATGTTCAAGATGGGATCTTCACGGCGAATGGCTGCGTGAATTTCTGCCGCAAAAGTCTCGCCTTGCGAAATGCGTTCCAGCCGATTCGGCTCCATGGTAGTGGTGTGGGCGTCCATTTTTTTGGTACCTCGTGAATGATCAGAATTGACGACTCTCAAAGCGCTTTCGCAAGTAAGCTCGCAGCGAAATCGCCAAAATATTCAGTGCCGCGATGATGGCTATCAACAACAATGTGGTGGTGTAGACCATGGGCTTGGCCGCGTCACTGTTCTGACTTTGGAAGCCCAGGTCAAAGATGTGAAAGCCCAAATGCATGAAGCTCCGGTCGCCGTGAACAAACGGCCAAGTACCGTCAATGGGCAGCTCCGGCGCCAGCTTCACTGCGCCTACCAGCATCAACGGTGCGACCTCGCCGGCTCCACGAGCCATCGCTAGAATCATGCCGGTCATGATGCCAGGCAACGCATGCGGCAAGACAATTCGACGAATGGTTTGCCACTTGCTGGCACCGCAACCGTACGAACCTTCTCGCATCGAATTCGGCACAGCAGCCAGCGCTTCTTCGGTGGCCACAATCACCACGGGTAACGTCATCAGTGATAGCGTCAACGCGGCCCACAATACGCCACCTTTGCCCCATTGCGGATTGGGGAGTTGGGCTTCGTAGAATCCGTGGAAATACGGATTAAACATCAGTACCGAGATCAAAGCGGCCAGTGCCAAGGCCCACAGCACAAACGATACGGGTGCCAGAATTCGTTTCAGCATGTTCCGTTCGCTGGGTCGCCCGGACATACTAAAAATACCGGTCAGAAACGCGCCGGTAGACAGCAATGCCAAAGCACCAACGGTCAGATACCAACGTCCGGATGGCAGCGGTGTGAATCCGGCGTTCTTAGCTCCACCATCAATGAACGCACCAATGATGTAGCAGAAGAAACCGAGTCCGAAGACGCCAAACACAATACTGGGAACACCTGCCAAATTATTGATGGCAATTCTAATCACACTGACCACGGGACCGGACTTAGCGTATTCTCGTAAGTAAAGTGCCGCCAACACTCCAAACGGAACGACGGCCACTGACATGATCAACGTCATGATGACGGTGCCCCAGATGGCCGGCAAGACGCCGCCTTCGCTGTTGGCTTCTCGAGGTTCATCGGTCAAGAATTCCCACCACCTGGACAAATAGACCGTTCGCTTTTCCGTGGCGCTTAATTGGTTCGCTTGGTAGCCTCGTACAACATCGCCCAAGGTAATCGAAACCGTTTGGTCGTCGGCCGTCACCATTTGCAATTGGTAGATTGAATTCTGTTCGTCCAGCGATGCAATTTTCTGATTGATCTGGGCTGTTTGCTCTTCCGCTTCCGACATCACGTCCCAGTGGTGCTGAACAAGCGACTGAATATTGTCTGGCAACGCATCAATGGGATTGGTGGCTTGGTCTAACTGTTGCTGAGCCTGATCCAATTGCGATTGTGATTGCGAAACAATTTTCTCAGTCCAGCGATCCAGCGCAGCGGTCCATTTCGAATTCTCCGCAAACCGCTTCTTCAGTGCGGACAGGGTATTCTGGACGGAAGCCAGTTGTTCTGCCGCGTATTGACGCTGCGTGGAAGCTTCCGCATGCACCTTGATCAGCGACAGTATTTGTAAGTCTTGGTCAATTTCCGCTTGCCGTAGTTTGAGACGCGAACGTTCCTGTTTTTCATATTCGTGGCCCAACGCGTGCTTGCGAAGATGTTGAGCTTCTTGGAACCGCTCGCGAACAGCCGCATGATGCGATTCAAATTGTTGCCACGCCGTATCAGCGGAATTCCAGACAAAGCGACACAGTGTGATGTCGTCGTCCGGCGAGGCTTCGTCCAGTGGCTTTTCCGAACCGTCGGCCGCAACGGCATAAACCAACGGAGCGTTTAACGCTTGCTGTTCGTTGCGAACCATGTCCAAGTAGGTTGCGTTCGTCTGTGATCGAGCTTGTTGGGCCAACTGCTCCAGTTGTGCGTTGAGTTCTTCCAGTGCGCCCGCGTCTTCTTCGGCAGCCAGATGTTGGTGCGAAGAAACCAATTCCAATTCAGCTTGGATGGCGAGTTCCGATTGACCAGCGTTTCTCGGCGCCAGGTGGACAAAGGCTTTTGGTCGACCGTAAAACCGTCCCCAAGCCACTCGTTCCAGCACCACGGCGTCTTCGGGATATGAAACGCCATTGTCACGGATTTGAAAATCGGTGACCCAATCAAAGTGCTGATTCGTCAGGTCAAAATTGCCGGTTCGAAGCAACTGCCGAGTCGCTTGGACGTGATCATCGTCCGTGGCTGCAGCTGCCAAACGAATCAACGCGTCTACACCTGCGGTGCGAACCGAATAATCCGCACTGACATCCAGTAACACATCCAACGGCGAAGTGGCTTGGATCAGTTGTGACCACTGTTGAGCTGCGCTTTGTTGGTTTTCAATTTCCGCTTCCAGTCCGTCCACCTGACTGGCCAACGCGTCCACGTTGTCTTGCAATTGGCGTAAGTGCTGGCTGTGGCCGCTGGCCGCAATCCATGTTTGCCGCGCCGCGGGTGAATGCAGTTTTCCCTGCAGCTGCGTCAACTGTTTATGAAACTCCGTCTTGGCCAAATCCAGTTTCTTTTGTGCAATCTTCTTTTGCGATTCCAACTCTTGGGCGTGATCTTGAATCTGTTGGGGAATCTCGGCCAGGTCGCCTGCTTGTGCGGCAAGCTGCCGAATCATGTTGGCCGCGGCCGCGGGCGATTCGCGCAGGATGGTGTTTGCCGACAGCGAAAACGTTTCCGTTTGTGAAACTTCGCCCATCAGCACTTTGCCGTCATAGGTTTCGATTCGAACCACCGGCAACACTTTGAACGTGCTCAAGCCGAGGTACAGCACCAACACCAACAAACCAATCACCATCACCAACGAAACGACCAGCGAACCGCCAGTGAACCACACCATGGCTTCGCCGCCGGCCAGAATCGAAGTACCGTAACTGCTCTTGCCATGTCGACGTTTTTGCCGTGGCGAACCAGCCGTTTCCGAAGTTTGCGATTCCAAAGATTCTGCCGTTGTCATAGCTGAACCGCTCGCTTTCTAAATCGCAGCCGGACAAATTCGGCAATGGTGTTCACAATGAAGGTCATGACCAGCAACGTCAACGCGGCTAGAAACAGCGTGCGGAAATGCGTTGTATCTCGAGGTGCTTCGGGCAGTTCTACCGCGATATTCGCCGAAAGCGTGCGAAAACCGTTGAAGATATTCCACTCCATCACCGGTGTGTTTCCCGCCGCCATCAAGACAATCATGGTTTCGCCGACCGCTCGTCCCAAGCCAATCATCATGGCCGAAAACAGGCCGCTCATCGCCGTCGGAATGACCACTCGAACCGCCGTCTGCCATTGCGTTGCTCCGGCACCCAAGGAAGCGGATCGAAGATGCCGAGGTACCGTGGACAACGCGTCTTCGGAAATGGTGTAGATAATGGGGATGATGGCAAAGCCCATCACAAAGCCCACAACCATGGCGTTGCGTTGAACGTAGGTGTCCACGAAACTGCCTCGAGGATCCCAGCCCAGCTGACTCAGCAAATAAGAAACCGTCAACGCCAAGACAACGGCCGCCAAACTTCCGATCAGAAACTTGACCAAGTTCAATGCCACAAATCGGCTGCGGCTCCAATTGGCGGACATCTGTATCCACAACGGATTGAACCAGCGAGTGATCGCCAGCGAAACGCAAAGACCACACAACGGTAGCAACAAAAACATCCACGCGCCGGTGCCACTGCCTTTTTGACCGTCCAACCATAAGACGATGTCGTCAGCAAACAGTCGCAATTCCACGATCGGTCCCAACAAGCTGGCCGCCCAAACGCCGACTGCCAACGCGACAAACGCCATGGGAATGCGCCAGCCGGATATCCGCAGCAGCACTCGATGCGGCAGCATTTGCCAAAAAAACGAAAACAGCAAGAACGCAAACGGAATGGTAAAGAAAGCACAAAGCGTTTCGGGCACCACGTCTTCTACCAGCGGAGCAATCACTAGGCCGCCCAAGAAACCCAACACCACACTGGGCAAACTGGCCATGGTTTCAATCAAAGACTTGACGGAGGTTCTCCAGCGAGTGTTCAGAAACTCACTGGTGTAGATCGCGGCCAATACGGCAATGGGAGCTCCAAACAACATGGCATAGACGGTGGCCTTGATGGTCCCAAAAATCAACGGCCGCAGACTGAGCTTCATTTCCGCCTGCACTCCGCCAGAAGACGATTGCCAAATCAGATCGGGATGTTCGCGGCCTTCGTACCAGACGGGCCGGAACAGAGCATTGAAGGTGGCTTCGGGATAGGCGGGATCAAATTCGGAAAGCCATGTCTGGTTCGAACCTACAGCGAACAGTCCATCGTCTTTGGGACCAATCACCAAGTTTCGAATCGGTTCGCTTGAGAGTGCTCTTGCTTGCGTCAACAGTTTTGCCGAAGTGACGTGGAACAAGCGAATGGAACCGTCACCATAGCCGGCCGCCAGCATGCGACTGCGTTGCGATGTGCCCAGCGATGTCACGGCCGAATTGCCCGATGGCAGCGAATGAATCGGCAATAACCACGCGCCGTCATCGGTTTCTGCAGCCGCATTGCGAACTCGGAACCAAGCCGTCAACTTGCCGCTACTGTCACCCACCATCAGCGTTTCTCGGCCAATGATCGGCTTGACGGACGTGACCGTGGCACCTGCAGAATGGGCCACCAAATCGACGGATTCGATCAACGTCGGTTCGTTGGAAATATCCATCCGTTGCAGCGTGCCATCTTGGCAAATCACATGTAACTGGTCTGCTCGGCCAGAAAGCCAAGCTTGATTCGCATGCTTGTTGGGAACCGCGATGTTATCGAGTTTACCGCTGAGCGTTTCTTTCCGAGTGATCACGTTTTTGCGTCGGCGGAATTCGCCCGCCAGAACGTTGCCTTCCGAGGTGACGGCGGCCAATGTAATCTTGCGATCTTCAAACACGGCATCCAGGTGTTGAAGGGAAGCGGATTCGAATGGGATTTCGTTAGTCAGATGCACAGCCAGTGATTGCTTGCGAAGTTGTCCTTGGGGCGTCATTTCCGCGACGCCGTTTTCGACAGGGACGACATCGCCAGGTGCCAAGTTTTGCAATTCGGACGAAGCGTGTTCGATATCCAAGAACTGCGTTTCCACTTGGATGGTACCCAAGCGAATCTTGCCGTCCGAACCAGCGATGGCGATGTCTGTTTGCGTGGGATCATTCGCACAAGCCGTTACGGAAACGCC
>JAGQOZ010000364.1 GCA_020426955.1 Planctomycetales bacterium | reverse complement strand
AAATTCGTGCATATCGTGGAAGGACTTGAAGAAGGCGAACAAGTGGTCCTGAACCCGATGGACGTCTTCAATGAGACCGAAGAAACCAGCAACGAAATTTCGGCCGAAGACAGTGCTCCGGAAGCGCCCGAAGGAAGCGGTTCACCCGAACCAGATGCCGCTTCGCCAGAAATTGAAGGCCCGGGCGGTGGCTTTGGTCCCGGCGCTGGACAACCGGGCGGCGGTGGTCCGAATGGAAATTTCGGCGGGCGTGGCCGTCCAGGATTTCAAGGTGGCGGACCACCTGGTTTTGGTGGCGGGAATGGTCCCGGTGGTGACCCAGGTGCAAACTCCGGTCGGCGGCGCCCCGGTGGTGAAAATGGCGGTCCAGGTGGTGGAGGCGAATTCGGCGGTGGACCTGGTTCGAACGGCCCCGGATCTAACACGCCTGGTGGCGGTGGCCGAAACGGTGGCGGTCGTGGTGGATTCGGCGGTGGTGGTGATGGTGGCCAACGACCCGGTGGCGGTGGTGGTCGAGCCAATCGAAATCGACCCGGTGGCGGTGGCGGAGAAAGTTCCGGTCAGGGTGCCACCGAATAACGATTTCTTGAGAACGATGACGCAAGATACGCCAACCTACTTCAACTGAGCGCGGGACATGTATTGGAATACCCTAAAAGTCGGCATTAAAAACCTTTTGCTGCACAAACTGCGCAGTCTGCTGACCGTTTTGGGTGTGATCCTGGGTGCCGGTTCCGTGATTGCCATGCTGGCCATCGGGGAAGGTTCCAAACGAGAGGCGTTAGAGCAGATTCGGCAATTGGGTGCCAACAATATCATCGTTCGAAGCATCAAGCCTGGCCAGGACGGTGGCGGCGGTGATTCTGCAGCTAATTCGACTCAACAGCAAAGCATGGTCATTGAATATGGTTTGACGTACAAAGATCTGGAACGACTCAAAGCCACGCTGCCTACCATTTCGGAAGCCGTTCCCATTGCGCTGGTGACCAAACCCGCGTTCCATAAAGAGCGTTGGATTCCCAACGCTCATATCTTGGGAACCACGTCCGATTACGCTCGAATCAAGAACCTGAAAATTCGCCGAGGGCGTTTTATCACGGCACCCGATCAGTGGAATACGGCCAATGTGGCCGTGCTGGGTGCCGGTGCGGCCGAACGTTTGTTCCAATACAAAGATCCCATCGGCAAGCCGATTCATTTAGGTGAAGATGTCTATCGAGTAATCGGTGTCTTGCAAGGTTCTGGCGGCGGAAACGCGACGCCCGGCGGTGTGGGACAAAAGGACGCCAACGATGATATCTACATTCCGCTGGCGTGTGCCAGAAATCGATTTGGCGAACTCCAATCGATCTCGAGTGCCGGAAGTCGTAGTTTCGAACGAACCGAATTGAACGAAATTACGCTCAAGGTTGTCGATTCCGCTCAAGTCAGCCAAACGGCTGCCATGGTTCGCAAACTGTTAGAACAATCGCACCCCATGGCCAACGATTTTCGGATGGTCATTCCGCTGGAATTACTGCAACGCGCTGAAGAAGAAAAACGCATCTGGAATATTGTGCTCGGCTCCATCGCGGGTATCTCGTTGCTGGTAGGCGGCATTGGTATCATGAATATCATGCTGGCCAGCGTCACGGAACGGACTCGAGAAATCGGAGTGCGCCGTGCATTGGGCGCCAAGCGTCGCGACATCACCTTTCAGTTCTTGGTGGAAACTATGCTGCTGTCATCTGTGGGCGGCATTTTGGGCGTGGTGGTCGGCGTTTGCATTCCGTTGATTGTTAGCCATTATTCGGACATTGAAACCATTGTGCAGTGGTGGTCCATTTTGCTAGCGTTTGGTATTTCGGTTGGCATCGGTGTGGTGTTCGGATTATATCCTGCCAGACGAGCGGCGTTGATGGATCCGATTGAAGCGTTACGACACGAATAGTTTTTCATGAATCGATTGCTGCCACCGCTTTGCTTTCTCATGGCGCTAGCCATGCTGGTCATGGGCTTTGCCATTCTATCGGTCGGCCTACCCGAAGCGAATGTATCCCTGCATGCAGCTCGAGTCACCGGTGACGATCAAACCACGTCCGTCCTGGAAAACGACTTGAAAAAGAAGCGAAATCACCGTTCGCTATTGATCGGCAGCCTGTTTGCGGGCAGCGCCGCCATGACCGTCGTCGGGTTCGCCTCTATGAAGAATCGATAAAACCAGTTGTCTTTCGCTGATCGCCAGAACTGCGACGATCGCCCTTCTCCTCCATCTACCGAAGCCTACTTGGCTTTGTCTAATCCCGCATATTCACTTTCGCCGACACAAGAGTTGGAAGTGGATACGGCAGAATAATTCATTCATTTGCCAGCACGCATAATTCATGCACATCAAGTGCAACTGCTGCGATGCTGCCAGGACGTTTTTGATTCGAGGTTAGATCTAATGCCTTCACCAACCGCTCGGCTAGTCTTGCTGCTGCTGGGACTGAGTTTACTGGCCACTTTCGGCTGTTCGCGGACCAAGTACCGATTAAACGCGGACCAAGACGCCTATTGCGTGCTCCAGCAAAAGACGCTGGGAACACCCTGGTCTCCGGAAATGAACTATTCGGTATACCCTCGTCCCGATTCAAGGCTGTACGATCCCAGTTGCGTAGACGATCCGGCGCTGCCGGTCCCGGCGCCGCAGTTGTACGCTTACAACTTGCCCGCACTTCCCCAACGCGATCCCGCGCGGTTCAAGTCCGAGTCGTCTGCACGAGCTCGCGAGACTGACCAATCGAATCAATCCCCGCAAACCGATCCGAACCGTTTCCTTTCGGGCCGTCAATCAGAGTCAGTCGAATCGAACGACTCGACGCCGGCGACCGACCAAGGTGGCAACCCCGAATCGATCATTCCCGACGCACCAGAACCTCCTTCGCCGCCAGCCGATCCGACGCCCAGCGTGCTGACGCCGCCGGACAACGTCAACAAGTCATCAAATCGTTTCAAGGCGGTTTCGTATCAATCGGACAAGCAGACTGACACTCAGGAACCGAACACGCCGCTGAATGCATCAGACAATTCCAACGTCATCGATTCCCTACAGCAGGAAGACGAAGACGCCGTCAGTTCGCTCAGCGACGACGAACTGTTGGAGGACACGGTGGTCAATCGCAAGCGTCCTATTCCGGAAGACTATTGGGCCGAAGTGCCGATCCAATGTCTGCGGCGCATGATTGAATTCGATACGGTGATTGCTGAATACAAAGACACGTTTACTGACGAGCCTAGCGAAGCGTTGTTTGACGATTCGCCTCGGCTAAGCCTGGAAGACATCATCGAATTGACGTTGCTGAACAGTCGCGAACTGCAATCGCAGAAAGAGGCGTTGTACCGATCTGCTTTAGGGTTAACGTTGGAACGTTTCGATTATCAGTTGCGTCCTTCGTTTGGAAACAACGGCACGGCGGTCAACTATTCGCACAATCGCAACGGCGGTCTGACCGTGAACAACTTGAGCATTCCCACCAATTTCCAGCTGCAACGCATGCTGTACACCGGTGGCGACTTTCTGGCTCGCTTTGCCAATAGCGTGCTGCTGACCTTCAACGGACCGCAAGGTTTTTCATCCGACGTCAGTTCCGAATTGCTGTTCAGCTTTTCACAAGCGATTTTGCAACGAGACGTCCAATTGGAAAATCTCACACAAGCGGAACGAAATGTCGTGTATGCAGCTCGAGACTACATGCGGTTTCGCAAGCAGCTGTTTGTCAGCCAAGCGTCACGTTATTACAGCTTGATTCGACAGTACCGTCAGATTGAAATTGAAAGCCAGAACTATTTCACGCTGGTTCGCGAATTCAATCAGCGAGAAGAAGAGTTTAACGCCGGTCAAACTTCACGTATCCAGGTGGATCAGATTGAACAGCAAGTGATTAATGGTCGCCGAGGTTTATTGAGTACGTGTACGAACCTGGAAAATTCGATGGACGACCTAAAACTTCAAATCGGATTGCCCACGGAACAGATGATCAACTTGGACTTGACCGAACTGCAACTTTTGACGCTTCGTGACGAATTGGCGGTGAATTCGGAATTGATTGATCGCGTGCGAAAACGACTGAATCTGGCGTTGTCTGCCGATGAACCGTCGCAGGCCACACTGCTTAGCACCAGCACCAGCTTGATTGAACGCATGTTGGATTCGATTCGCATCCGCGAAGAACTGGAAGATCCCGTGGGCGATGCCAAACCGCTGCGAGAACTCTTGATTCTCACTCAAATTGAAACGGCCAGAATTGTCGTTCGCGAAGCAACCGCCGACTTGGACGAAGAATTGAATTCGGAATCGTCCAACGCAGAAACGGTACTGCAACGACGCATGAACGTCTTAACCGAATCCGCCAATATGTTGCGTCTTCAGTTAGAGCTGATCAACGAAATCCCCTTGTCAGACCAAGCGATTGCCGAAGCGCAGGCACTGTATGATCCGCTGGTAGACCGGATTGTGGAGCTTTCGCGTGAATTGCGAGGTTCGCTGACGGAAATGGACGAGCACACGGGCCAGACAGGCCCTGCCGCCGAGGCGTTGCAGCGAGATGTCGCGATGGCAGTCGAATCGCTGGATCAAGCTATCGGCATTGATCACGACGACATGACTCCGGAGGAAGAACTACAACAAACGGTCAAGCTGACCAACGAACTACTAACCACCAGCAGTAGCTTTTTGATTAGCGAAACAGGCGGCTTAGTGCCCGTAGAAATTGAAATGGATGACGCCATGATGACGGCGTTGGTCCAACGGTTTGACTTGATGAATGAACGAGGTTCGTTGGCAGACGACTGGCGCCAGATCAAATACGCCGGCGACGATTTGCGTTCGGTTCTCAACTTGCAAGCGTCCCAGTCCATTCGAACTCGGCGCGACGTCAATCGGCCATTCAATTTCACGTTTGATGAAAGCACCACCTCCTTGCGTCTGCAATTCGACGCGCCGCTCAATCGACAAGCTCAGCGAAACAACTACCGCAATACGTTGATCAACTACCAAGCGTCGTTGCGTCGGCTGATGCAGTTGGAAGATTCCATCAAGTTAGAGGTGCGTCGCGATTTACGAGCGTTAGCTTTGGGCCGCGAACAATACGTTAATGATATTGCCAGCGCCGCGTTGGCCTATGAACGAGTTGTCAGTACGGAGCTAGAATTGCGTCTGGGCATTGGTAACGTGGCTTCTCGAGACTTCTTGGAAGCTCAAAATTCGTACATCAATGCTTTAAGCAACGTGGCCAGCCAACATATTTCCTATGTGGTGGATCGGTTGAATTTGTTCTTGGATTTGGAGTCGCTGACGGTGGACGATACCGGCTTGTGGCCGCAAATGTATGAAGAACAATTGCAACCGTTGCCGGCGTACCAGTTTCCCGACTACGCATTGCCCGCGTATGGATACTTGCATCCGTGCTTGAAGTATTCCAAGTGCATTCGCCGCATGGAGCACGTACCGCCCGGAGTAGCGATGATTCATCGAACCGAAGATCAGAGCAGCCAAGACGTGACGCTGGGCGATGTTACTGTCCCCGACGCGAACGCCGATGCTGCTGATGACAAGGATGTGTCACCGGAACAGACGCCAATGATCGAATCGGTTGCTCCCGAACCCGTTCCAGTCACCTTAGACCCCAACGATCTGGGACTGGTGACGCCCTACAATTAATGTTGACGATAAATAACCGCCTTGCTGCCCAACGCCTCATCGGACGATCGTGGAAAAAGAATACGCTCTGAAATATCGACAGCTTTACCAGCATCACTGGTGGTGGCGTTCGCGTGAATCCGTAATTTGGAACTGCGTCCGACAGTATGCGGGCAATCGTACTGACCTCCAAATCTTGGACGTCGGCTGCGGAGATGGTTTGTTTTTTGACGCACTTGGTGAATTCGGCCAAGTGCGAGGTGTCGAAATTGACGACCGTATTGTCGATCCACAGGGGCCACACTACGAACGCATCTTTGTGGGTCCGTTTGATTCGTCTTATCAAGTCGAACAACCACTTTCTGTTGTGTTGATGCTGGATGTCTTGGAGCATCTTCCCAATCCGGAGGAATGCTTGGCGCATGCGATTCGCTTATTGGCGGACGATGGCATCGTGATCATCACGGTACCGGCGTTTCTTTGGCTGTGGACACGTCACGACGACATCAACATGCACTGCACTCGGTATCAGAAACGGAGTTTCGCACCGCTGGCTGCGTCGGCGGGTATGCGGATCGATCGATGGGAATATTTTTTTCACTGGCTGGTTGCAGCCAAACTGGCGGTTCGTCTGAAAGAACG
>JAGQOZ010000363.1 GCA_020426955.1 Planctomycetales bacterium | reverse complement strand
GGATGCATCATGTCATAGGCAGCGTCACTGTCGGACGCGAGTGCGTTGACAAATTGTTCTTGAGTTACAGACGGTGCTGCTTGAATGCACTGCGCGAACAAAGCGGCAAAACAAATCAAAAGGGTGCTGAGGCTTTTCATGTCAAAATCCTTGCAAAGTGGTTTGGATGTGGATAGATAAAGGTCAATTCCACAACAAACGAAGCGAGATTTTGTGACAGGCGCTACAAGAAAAAATTCGGAACCGCGTTGGCAAACACAGCCAAAACAGCCGGAAATTGGGGATTGCGGGGAAGGAAAAAGACGCAAATTAGACGAATTCGAATCGAAGGACTCGTCCCATTCGACGTTAAGCCGCTTTGGCAACGGCTGGATATTGGAATCCAGTGGCAGCGTCGTTCCAGCGACGAATCCCCACCGCCACCAAATGGCCACCGAATGCCAACGACAGTTTCATGGCCGCTTGCACTCGATTCGTTCGACCTTGCAGCGGTAGGCAGTCCAGGTCGCACAGAGGATCTGGATCGTGAAGATTGACCGTGGGCGGCACAAAGCCGTCTCGCAGCGCCAACGTGGTCAGCGCCAGTTCTACACTTCCCGACGCGTTGACTAAATGACCAAGCATCGATTTGAGACTGCTGACGCACAGTGAATTGGCGTGTTCGCCGAACGCCCGTCGGATGCCTCGAGTTTCCATGACATCGTTCTGAATGGTCCCGGTACCGTGAGCGTTGATGTAGCCGATTTCGTGGATGTCCATATTCGACCGTCGAATGGTTTCACTGATCAGTCGAGTCAACGCTTCGCTTTCCATATCCAAGCCGGTCATATGATGTGCGTCTGCCATCATTTTGCCGCCACAGATTTCGGCATAGATGGTCGCTTGGCGCTGAAGCGCGTGACTTAGTCGTTCCACCACAAACATGGCGGCACCTTCGCCCATAACAAAGCCTTGGCGATTTTTGTCGAACGGTCGACTGGCTTGTTGCGGATCGTCCGTATCAGCGAGCACTCGCATTTGACTAAATCCTGCGGCGAACAGTTCGTCAATGGCTTCGGCGCTGCCTGCCAAGGCAATGTCACAGCGATCATCACGAATCGCGTTTACGGCACCCATAATGTCAATCAAGCCGCTGGCGCAGGCCGTGGAATGACACAGACGAGGCCCCAGTAGATTGTATTTGGTAGCCACATTCCAACAGGCGCTATTCGGGAAAAACTGGTCCCAGTTGGACGCATCGCCAGGTTGAACGGTCTCTTTCCCCGCGTGTTGGCGAAGCCATTGCCAATCGCCCATGTGACCGCTGATAGCACAGCCGAATCGATGCGGCTGGATTTGCGAAAAATCAATCTTCGCATCCAAAATCGCTTCGTCCGCCGCTAGATTCGCTAAGTGGATAACCTTTAGTTGCTTGGGGATTTCGGGCGTTGAATCGACCATCGCCGCCACCTTCAAGCAACGGGGCGCGTTCGGTAATTCGCGCGTTGATCGAATCCCCGATTCACCTCGCGCAATGGCATCCCACGTTGCTTCGCGACTGTTCCCCACAGACGTCACCATCCCGATTCCTGTAATGACAACCGGTTCAATGTCCGCAGCAAGTTCAGGTCGGTGGATTCGCAGCATGGATTTCCCTAGATCACAACGCAAGGAATCGGAAAGGGGATGGTTCGCTGCGGACTATAAGCAAAAACCGACAAATACTTCTAGTTGGATTTTTCAACCAGAAACAACTCGACAGTGACTGCAGTGCCAGCATGGCTTTCACGCAAAATCTTCAATTAGTGGGTTGCTTTCCCATTTAGACTGCGTTAACTTTTTGGCTGTGGGTATTGTGCCCATTTGGATCGTGTTCTGAGAACGGATTCGATGGTGCAGGGCCGCATAGGTTTCCCATGTCTTCCGAATTGCTATTGGGCGAATTTCGACGCACGATTGACGATCGTTTTCGCTTGAACGTGCCGAATGAACTGGCCAGCAAATTGGCAGAAGAAGGCACGGAATGCGTGCTCGCGAAGGAACGGCCAGGATGCGTGAGCTTGTGGGAGCCAACAGCGTGGAAAGCCAGGCTGGACGCCAGTGTGCAGATTGTTCGAACCAAAGCGGAAGCGGGACGTTTAGACCATCGCTTGGCAGACTTGCAACGATTTGGACGACTCCTGTCTACTCGTCATCGAACAGTACAGTTGGCGGGTCGAGGTCGATTGGTGGTGCCGGAAGGGTTTCGTGAATTCCTGAAGGTGGAACCGGGCGGGGAAGTCATGGTTGTAGGCGCGGCGGTTTGTATTGAGATCTGGCAAATCGACGCTTGGCTGGAATGCCTGGATACGCAGATTGCGGACTTCGGAAAACTATTAGACGAATTAGCCAATTAGACGCTCGTTCATCAATCAGCGTTGCGTTTTGCTAGATATCACTTGGTTCGCCGTGCTAGAACGTCTCGGCGGATGCCGTTCAAGCAGTTTTGGAGTGAATGGACTGACCGACCGCGTTCGGTACCTATCGTTTTTTTATGACCCAAAGGATTGACCTCCACAAACGGGTCGCAAGTCACCACGGAATGGCAGTCACGGCAGGGATGCCGCCTTTCATTCCGTTCATCGAACGCGGTCGAACAGTCGATTCCTAAGCCATGGACCGATCAAATCGGATCATCATTCTCACGGCGTTCGGTGATTCGGCTCGATCGAATCTGGTTGGGCCCTCTGGCCGACGCGTCTATAATACGGTTTCGTATCGTAATTCTTGAATGCAGCGCGCAGGCGTACAGTCTTTTCAGAACGGAGAAACGCGATGTCAGTATTGATTCGTAGCGGGATGATGGCAGCGGTCTTGGTCCACTGCTTCGGATGTAATCCCAATCTGCAATCCGTGGCCCAGCAAAGCGAATCGGCGACACAGTCCCCCACCGTGGAAACGAAAACAGATCAGGAAACCGCCAAGACAGAAGCGAGCAATAAATTGGAAACCATCACGTTAGGTGCCGGTTGTTTTTGGTGTATTGAAGGCGTGCTGCTGCGAGTTAAAGGAATTGAATCCGTGACGTCGGGCTACATGGGCGGTCATGTCGAAAATCCAACGTACGAACAAGTTTGCACCAAGAAGACCGGGCACGCGGAAGTGGTGCAGGTGGAATTCGATCCGCAAGTGCTACCTTTAGATCAGTTGCTGGATCTATTCTGGCAACTGCACGACCCCACCACGCTCAATCGGCAAGGTTATGATGAAGGTCCGCAGTATCGTTCGGCCATTTTTTACCATTCGAACGAGCAAAAAGCGGCAGCCGAAAAGTCAAAACAAAAGTGGGATTCGTCCGGCAAGTTCGCCAATCCCATTGTGACGGAAATCACTCAGGCAGCCGAATTCTATAAGGCCGAAGACTACCACCAAGACTTCTTTGCCAAAAATCCCGGCAACCCATATTGCCGAGCCAACATTCTGCCCAAACTCAAAAAACTGGGCCTGCTGAAATAGCAGAATCTCAATTCCTTTGATTTGCTCTTGTCGATCTAAGCGCTTGGTCTAGAATCTGCAAAACACTCGTTTCAAACGCGTGTTTGGCATATTAAACTCGTAGTTTTGCTGGCCTGCGGCAAGATAAACCAGAAGTCGGACCACCCGTAAACCAACGGCAGCGGCGGCCACATTTAGGGAAATCATGAAGGACGATGTTACTCAGCAAATTCTGACGGCCGCAGGCGAATTGTTTGCCGAACATGGTTACCGCGAAACGACGGTTCGTGATATTTGCAAGCGAGCGAAAGTGAATGTTTCCGCGGTCAATTATTACTTCGGCGACAAAGAACGACTGTATGTGCAGGCCGTCAAGAACGCTCGACTCCAGATGGAACGTCGAGTTCCGCTGCCGGAATGGGACGCAGCGACGCCGCCGGAACAAAAGCTGCGCCAATTCGTTGAAACCATGATTCGACGCATGTTGATTTCGGAAGGTAGTTCCTGGCAGACTCGCCTGCTGACTCGAGAAATCATGGAACCGACTCGAGCTTGTGAAGAAATGGTGCAGGAATCATTTCTCCCTTTCTTTCAGTTGCTGTTGGGCATTGTCCGAGAATTATCCGCAGCAAACTGGCCCGATCACAAGATTGAAAAGATTGGCATGTCCATCATTTCGCAGATTGTGCACTACCGAGCCCAAGACCGGATTGTGGAACTTCTGATTGGTTCGAACCAACTCCAGCAGCATTATCGACCGCACGACCTTGTCAACCACATTACCGAATTCACATTGGCCGCGTTGCATGCCATGCGACAGGCGGATCAACCATCGTTTGACCGAACGGCATCTTCGTCACCCAACTAAACTCATTACCATCAACAAGAATAGATTCGTGGCATGAACCGAAACGTTTCGCAAACTTCGTCTGGCAACATTGTGTCCAAATCGCTGCCGTTTATGCTGCTGCTGATTGGCATCGCAGGACTGATCGGGTTCGTTGCGCTGCGCGAACCGCCTCCGAGCCGAGAAGTTGGTCGCCAGCCTCCATTGGTCGAAGTTGGCACTGTCAAACCGGCTGACAACCAATTGTCACTCGAGGTAGATGGCGAAGTTGTCCCGTCTCGTCAAACAACGTTGGCCAGCCAAGTGGCAGGCCGCATTGAAAAGAAGTCGTCTGCATGCCAGGCCGGGAATTACGTCGCAAAAGGCACTTTGCTGCTGCAGATCGATCCCAGCGATTACGATTTGGCGATTCAACGCATTCAGGAGTCGGTGGCCCAAGCCAATGTCAGCTTGGAAGAGATTGATGTCGAAAAATCGAATCTGGCCGAATTGGTGCAGCTGGCGGAAACCGACATTCGCTTGCAAGATCGAGAAATCAAGCGAATTGAAACACTGATGGCCAAGAACGCCAGTTCACAAGCGGATCTGGATACGGTGCTTCGTGCCGAAATTCAAACGCGCACCAATCTCCAGTCCTTACGCAATCAAGCCAGCCTGCTGGAAACGAAGCGGAGTCGGTTGATTCGAGAAAAAGAGTCTCTGCTGGTTCAGCTGGAGCAAGCGACGTTGGATCGCAAACGAACCACCATCACCGCGCCGATGGACGGAGTAATCACGGACGATATAGTAGAAGAAGATGATTTTGTTCAGCCTGGTACGGCACTGGTTCAACTGGAAGACACCTCCAAAGTAGAGGTCCGATTTCAATTGAAGCTGGACGAACTCCAATGGCTGTGGGCAGGTCGCGCCGAAGCGGAAACGTTGTCAGATACACAGCATTTGAGTTACCGTTTACCGCCCGCCCCCGTGATGGTCAGCATGGAAGTAGGAGGACAAACGTACGAATGGGACGCCGTGCTGGCTCGTTACGACGGCGCCGGCATCAACGTGGCCACCAGAACCGTTCCATGCATTGCGGAAGTTGCGAACCCTCGCGGAGGCCGCTTGAAATCGACTTCCAAGAACTTGAGCAGCATGGCGGCGCCGCCGGTTCTATTGCGAGGCACCTTTGTAAACCTGCGAATTGAATTCGATACTCCTGTCCCGCTGTTATCGATTCCGTTGCAAGCGCTTCGCCTGCGCGAATATGCAAATTCAGCTGGTTCGGACGAAGAAGCCGTTCGCCGAAACTGCGTCTGGAAAGTGGAAGACGGCAAGCTGAAAGTGGTGTCGATTGACATTGCTGAAGAACTGGGCAATGACATTTTATTGTTCGCCGAAGGGTCAGAACTACGCGAAGGAGACACCATTATCACATCGCCACTGTCACTGGCTGTGGATAGCATGCAAGTTCGCCAAGCGAGTGATATGACGTCGGAGCAACTGCCTGTGTCGTCGCCCGATTCGTCCGGCCAGCATAATGGAGATGCGGAAATGGCCGACGGCGATGGAGAAGCCAATGTGACCAAAGAGACGTCTGTCGAGGTGCAGCGATGAGAGCAGTTGTTCGCGCCGCCATCAAGAATTCGCCCGCCATGAACATGATCATGATCGCCACGCTGGTGGTTGGCATGATGAGCCTGTTGATGATGCGGCGAGAAGTCTTTCCAGAATTTGAATTGGAAATTGTCCTGGTTAGCGTTCCGTATCCCATGGCCACGCCCGAGGACGTGGAACGAGGCATCTGCCAAAAGATTGAAGAAGCCGTTCATTCTGTAGACGGCATCAAGAAAATGACGTCCGTGGCCGCCGAAGGCGCAGGTTCGGTGGTGCTGGAACTGCGAGCCGACGTGCGCGACGTGCAAAAAGTAGTCAACGAAGTTCGCTCCGCCGTCGATACCATTTCACGTCAATTGCCCGAAAACGCCGAGAAGGCCGAAGTCCAACAAATCACCTTTCGCGAACCTGTGATCAAAGTCGGCGTGCTG
>JAGQOZ010000362.1 GCA_020426955.1 Planctomycetales bacterium | reverse complement strand
GGGCTGACTCTGCCGTAAATAGCCAAACAAGTCTCGTAGCTGATCATCCGACAGGGACTTGGTGATCCCAGTTGGCATGACGGAAAACGGACTAGGCTCCATCTGTTCAATGGTAGTTCGCTCGATCACAATCGCTTGACCATCCGACGTCCGCAGCACGACCGTCTGAGCGTCCTGGTCCGCCATGAATCCATGCACAACGCGGCCATCTTCCGTCAACACGCTCCACGTTTCAAACCCTTCGCGTATTTCCACGTTGGGCGCCACCACGTTTAGAATCAGCCGAGCGACATCGTTGCGCTGATAACTGGTCAAGTCCGGCCCAATGTTAGCTCCTTGCCGAAACAGCTTGTGACACTTGCCGCAGTGTTCAAGAAACAGTTTTTCGCCTTGATACGGATCGGCGCTGGACATCGCCGCCGCCGAAGTAATTCGTTGCCGTTCCATTTCATCCACAGCCGTATGATTGGCATCATGGGAAAGCTCTAATTCACGCAGCAGCGTTTGAACGCCTTGATCATCGTGCCACGACAGGATTCGCACTACTTCGGCAGAAATCAACGACAAGTCAATGCGTTTTGCTTGCACTTGCTGCAACAGCAATTTGGACCAAGCAGACCGAACCGCCAAAGTTCGCACCGCCACATGTTGTTGATTTCGATCCAACCGGTCCCAATTTTCCAGCAGCTTGGCCGCAATTTCTGGCGAAGCGAATTCGGCCAAGACGGCAATCAATGTCGCTCGCAGATTCGCCGGAAAATCAGGTTGTGCCAGCCACGTCAAAAACCGTTCCAACACTTCTTGGCTACCTGTATTGGCCAACCGCTGAAGAAGTTGCTGTTTCTTGACCAAGGGTGTAGACGCAGCTTCTACCAACCGCAACGCATCTTGAATCGCTTGCTCATCACTCAACCGCAGTTTCAGTTCCAACGAACCGCCGCCAGCATCCAAAACACTCTGCAATAATTTCTCCGGAACGGCTTCCAGCGGCCGATTGTCCCAAGCCTGCTGAATCCCGGTCAGCACTTTCATGGTTCGCTCTGGATGATTCTTCAGCGAATGCTGCAGGAGCCAGTGGCAGAGTGCGAGTTCCGCTTGTCCGCCAGATGCTAAGCGTCTAGCCAACCGTTCCAAAGTGTGATTTGCAAAGACCGGTTTTTGCCACAACGCAGCGTTTTGCAAGCATGGCCGCACAGAATCGGGGTAGACCGTTGTCGCTTCCCAGGCCCACCAGATCAACAGCGGAATCGTTGGGTCTTGCAAATCAGTCGCATCGTCAGACAACGCGACAACCACTGCCAAGCATTCGTCCGGCATGCCTCGTTGTGACAACTTTTTGGCAGACGAAGCCCATTGAGAGCGCACTTCGGCGTTCGCTTCAACCGCTGCCAGTTTCGGCAATTCTGTTGCCAGCCATTTCGGCAAATGCGGCCGTTCGGCGGCCAGCCTTACCGCCCAACGGCGCACGTCGGCCGATGGATGTTGCAGGGCTGCTTGTAATCGTTGGTCGGTCAGTGCGTCTTGCAGGTGGAGTGCCCAGAGTGCTTCCAGCGAAGTTTGGCCGAAGTCGCCTTGCAGCCATTCCTGGAGCTGGCGAATTTGATGGTCCGTCAGCTTTGATTCGGAAATTTGCCGCAAAGTGCGACGTCGAACAGTCCGCTTCGAGCTTGTCAGCTGCTGAATCCATTGGTTCGTGTTGACAGCCACTTCGCCAGCGTTTGACATTAGTTGATCCGTCCGTTGGTTGGCGGCGCGAAGGCGGTAAATACGTCCCGTGCTGGGATCGACTTGCCCCTGAAAATGTTGACCATGCGCGATGAATTCTTCGCAAAAATCCGCAATGTAGACCTGACCGTCGGGACCAACCGTGATATCGACGGGCCGAAATGCAAAATCGGTGGTTTGGAAAACCTGGCCCAGATCTTTCGTTTCAAATGACGAACCGTGGCTGGTTCGTTGTACCCAAAACACGGTTCCCTTGAGCGGATCGATGGAAAACAGGGTGCCGTGATACTGAGCCGGTAACGCCGAGTCTTCGTAACAAACTAGGTCGTGGCTGAAACGAGGCGTCGGCGGATGAGGCATGAAGCCGATTTCGCCAAACGTGAACGCATTGGATACCGGGCCGTACTTGGTGCCTTTTTGATAATAGCCGCCTTGGACGTAATGAAACCCTCGAGTATCACCGCCGTTGTGCCCAGAAAACAAACGTCCAGCGGCGTCAATTTCAATGCCAAACGCGTTACCGCCTCCTTCGGCAAAGATTTCGTACTGCCGAAGCTGCGGATGATAGCGCCAAATCATCGCACCGTCTCGATAGGTTTCTGTTTCGCTCCGCCCGACAACTCGAATTCTAGAAGATGTGGTGCTACCTTGCGCGCCGTACAGCCAGCCATCTGGCCCCCACGTCAGACTATTTGCCAATGAATGTGTGTCTTCCAGGCCAAAGCCTTCCAAATGGACTTCAGGCGAACCATCGGGAACGTCATCGTGATTGCGGTCGGCATAGAACAACAGAAACGGCGGATTCAACACCCACACTCCATCCGCCACTACCTGGACGCTGCTGATCATGTTCAGCCCGTCGACAAAAACGCGATGTTGATCGAATGTGCCGTCGCCATCTGAATCGGCATGAATCGAAATTCGGTCCGTGCCGACAACATGATGAGGTGGTGGCCGAGGTGTTTGATCATAGACGGCGCGATAAAATTTGTCTCGGCTAACCACTTCCAATCCCGCCGGAAACGGATACTGACGATATTCGGTCACCCACATGCGTCCGGCGTCATCAAAATCAATGGCCAACGGCTGAGCAATTTCAGGTTCGCTTAGCACAATATCAAACGCCAGATCTTCTGCCGTAGTTCCGGCCGCCCGAGATTCCGCTACGGACAAGTGCCGGCCCGGCGCGAGCGATTCAGGACGAAATAGACGTGACGTGGCTGGTCGAATTTGTGCGAACATATGCTCCGCAAAGCGTTCCCTATCCCACGTTTGCTTCGAGCCTGCATCACTGGGTTCGAACCACCACTGACCTTCCAAGCGAATTTCATCATGATAGCCCGACAAGACAGGTGATTCGCCTTTGAATCCCACTTGCCCGTCCCTACCATACATGCGAATGACCAGCCAGTTCAGCGAATCCGCTTGCAATGTCCCCGGCGGCACTTTCCAGCGAAAGTGTTCGTCATGGGCTGCGACAAATTCCGGGGGCAATTGGCCACAAACGCCCATCGATTGTTGGTTCAACAACAGCTCGGCCGCGCCTTCCAGATGCCCCAGCGAAATGGTCACGGATTCCGACATTAGCCCGCTGTCCTGACACCAACTGGCGGGAACCTTTACTGCCGCCACGAATGTTCCCCAGCCGCTGGGCGCGGCTTGCACACCGGGAACCGGCACGAACTTTCCTTCGTCCCCGTTGGCTGAATTGCCCACGATGCCAAGCAGTAGTAGAGCCACCGCGACCGGCAGGGCAGCAGCTTGACGCGTCGACGAAGAACGCAAGGCATTCGTAATTCCGCCACTTACGTTTCGAGCTATCAGAATGCAAAACAGCAAGAGACGCCAGCGACGAAGTGTCGCGACAATGGACGTTCCCTCACTCACGTTTCGGGCGAAAAATCGCAAGGTCGTTCCCTCACTTACGTTTCGAGCTAAGAAAAATCGCACGATTGAATTATTAGCGAGTCGAGCGAACTTGTTTTGCACCATAATCGATTTGCCTAGCGAGATCGGTTCCACAACGGCGAATGCTGCGATTCGAACCAGTGACAACTTGATTGTGGCGGTCGCCATTTCTGCCACAATCCATGTGAAGTTCGTACAGAAAGCCCTATCACCACCAGCAACCCCAGCAACGCCAACACGATTGTCCAAGTCGGAATCAGACGTTGTTTACGCACGTCGGGCTGCAGTGCCAGCCATATCAATGCGGCCGCCATCAAGGGGTTGCCCAACACCGTCATGGCTTGCGCAAAAATGATGAGCCGTCCTGTATTAAATCCATATTGCTTCACGGCAATGGCGACGACCATGCCCAGCAACAACGAACCCACGGTGGCCACGCGAGGCATGCGTTGATTGATATCCGCACCCCAGCCCCAACCGTCGGACAACAGCGTTCCGCCGATCGCTGCATTGCCCAGGAACGAACTGAGCGCACCCGCCAGAATCCCCAAACAAAACAAGCTCGACGCCCAAACACCAAAAAACGGTTCCAGTTGCCGAGCGACATCGGCGGCCGAATCAAGCGAAGTGACCTGAGGCGAATCGTGCAGCACGGCGGCGGCAGTGATCATGATCATGGCCGACATGGTTCCCAGCACCGCCGTTCCAAACAACGAATCCCACAATCCTTGGCCCAAGTTCTTGGTAGTCCAGCCTTTCTGCCGAACCAAATACGCTTGATAAAACGCACCGCCCACAGAAAATGTGGTTGCCACCAGTCCCAAAATGACAAACGTGTCAGTGGCAGAGGAATCATTCGACGAACTAGCCAGTTGCGGCCGCAATCCGTTTAGCACGCTGGCTACGGACGGTTTAGCCAACAAAAGATTCACGGCAAAACCAATCAGCATCAGCCCCACCAGGTATTTCATCATGCGTTCGATGGGACGGTAGAGTTCGCGAAATGCCAGCAGCGCTGTGATGACTAAACCATTCAGCAGCACCAGTACCACCACCGGCCAATGCACCCAAATGCCGCTCCAATTCCACCGTTCCATCATTGGTTCCAACGCGAACAGCACTCCCAGATTGTTGCTGAATTGAAAACCAGTGGCCACCAAGAACAAGCTGGTTCCAACCAAGGCGGCAGCCCAGCGTCCCATACGAATACGCAGTTCTTGGCACGGAGTGTGAGTCAGGATCACTCCCAAACGAGCTGCCAGGCTGATCATGCCGGCCATCAAAACGCAGGCCGCCACCAGCACCCACAGCATGTCATAACCGTATTGCCAACCCGCTTTGGAATTGGACAGGATGCTACCCGGTCCCAGGACAACCGAAGCGACAATGACCGCCGGGCCAACCGCGATGATTCGTTGCCAGAAGTTTGCAGAAGGTGGGACGCTGTCCATGGCTGGCTATGGCTGGTCTTTCACGTTGGCCAATTCGGACTTGGCTTTCTGAATCACGTCGGCAATGCGAACCGGCACGCCACCTTGTCGCTTGCTTTCGTCCGCCGCTTCCATGAACGCGTAAATTTCGAGCGTTTCATCGTCTGACACCGGAGACTTACCCGTACGAAAGAAATCGGCGATTTCCTCCAACAACGGTTGGTAGCCGCCATACGGCCCCAAGGTTTGCGAACCGTTGCGGCCGAATGCCGTACCGCCGTAACCACCTTTGCCGTCTCGGATTCCTCGAAACGTGCCGATTCGACCGCCTTGCCACACTCCGACCGCCACATCCGTTCCGGGCGAAGTGGAACGAGTGACCGTTTCGCATCCACGGCCCATCACGGTAAACAGAATCTCCACTCCATGAATTCCGTACCAATAAAAATCGGGATGTGTTTTTTCCAAGTGGCAGGGACTATAGGCATCACAGCCCACTACGTCGCCGATACTGCCGCTACGTACCTCCTGTGCCGACGGCATGTACCGCAACGACGACGACGAAAAAATAGGCACACCCGCCTCTGCCGCCGCTTGCTGGATGGCGATCACATCCGCTAACGAACCGGCCAGCGGTTTGTCAATAAACACCGGTTTCTTGGCTGCCAATACGGGACGAACTTGCGTCAAATGGGGTCGACCATCATTTGTTTCCAACAGCACGCCGTCCACCAATTCCAGCAATGCGGGGATCGAATCGACAATCTGGACTCCCATCTTCTGCACTTCTTCCGTGTACTTGGGAACTCGCGAAGTACTCGATTCAATATCCGGACTTCCTTGCGGATATGCCGCCACCACTTGAAAGCCTTGCAACGCTTCCGGCTTCCCTTCGGAAGTATTGAACAGTTTGGTGAATGCTGTGGCGTGTGACGTATCCAAGCCAATGATGCCCAGTTTAAACACGTCGTCGGCGCGACAGGCATTGGCAACCATCAAGAATGCGATCCCACACAAAATTAGCTTTGCTTTCATGTTTATTCTTTCTTGTCGCGAATAATCTTGCTTAGCGGTGTTCCAAAATTGAATAAGCTGCAAGTCGCTGAACGCAGGTGAGGATTTAGGGAAAACCGTCGGCTAGCGCCTTGACGCTCACAACAGATCACGCAGTCATTGTTCGAGCCATACCTTCTTGCATACATCTTGCGAATGATCTACTTCGCCTCGGAATAGAAAACCGTCGGCTAGCGCCTTGACGCTCACAACAGATCAC
>JAGQOZ010000361.1 GCA_020426955.1 Planctomycetales bacterium | reverse complement strand
CGGGGAAGACTCGCAGCCAACGCAACGCCACGTCCGCATCCGACCACTCTGACACCACATCCGGGCGATTCCGCAACACGACGTGAACGTGGTTGCTCATGATGGCGTAGGTCAGCACGTCAATGCCGAAGACCGACGCCAGCGATTCCAGGCGGCGGCGAATCCATTCCTTGCGAAACGAATAATCCTTGCCGGTCTTTTCATCCACGCCGGCCAGGAATGCTCGGCGCACGCAGCGTTGCACCGCATGCACAACGCAAATTTCAGACGAATCAAACTGTTCACTGCGCTTGGGACGAGGCATGAGTGGGCTCCTGGGGGACAAGGCGGTGAAGGCTGGGAGTGTGAGATTGGTGAAAAGTTAGCAAGTAAGATGGGGCGGGTCAATGGGTAGGTGGGTGGCACAAAAAAATGAATAGGTGGCACAAAAGAATACATCTCGTCAAAATGCGGCACCCGATCGCCCTGCTCCAGGGACATGGGAAGCTGGCGCTACTACGCAGCCAGGCGGTCATCCGGGGAGTTTTCTTCATCGCGACTGGCGGTCCATTCAGAAAGCAGGGCTTCGATGCGATCGTTAAGCGAATCCAGTTCCGTCAGCACTTGGTTTTGACGCTGATCCAGATCGAACAGGAGACTATTGCTAGCGGCTTGAGCGGTTTTGTTCGGCATGGGGCGAAATTCGTGGCAAAGAAGTGAGGGCCATCACAGGATTCGGTTTCCTAAAGAAATCGACGTTTCCTCGGTGACTTCGCGGTCCGTTTCGACCCGAATACTCGTGCTGCCTGATAAGCTGTGACGGTTGTTCCGGCGGAAAACAGCAAGATTCAAGTTGGCTTGGAGGATCGGTGTCAGAATTCGAGCAAGAAACGCCGATTCTGACGGAATCCGCTAGTGCTTGCGGTGCTAGGGTTTCGCGGGACAAGGGTAGACAGGACGTTTCGGCGGATATACACTTACGAGCTTTCTAGCAAATTCACTTTTTCAGTTGTTTCGAATTTAATAAGGAGCCACCGTGGTAAAACTCGTTTTGCGAGATCGCGAAAGCGTTCAAGAGGCGGTACGACGCTTTAGAAAGCTGGTAGAAAGAAGCGGAATCAAGAAGGAAATGCGTCGTCGCGAGCATTACGAAAAGCCAAGTGAAATCAAGCGTCGTGCTCGATTGCGAGCCGAACGGCGGGCTCGTCGAAGTAACCTGATGGGCTAACGTCCTGCTCCGTTTTCTAGGCCCATTCTGGGTGCGAATTCAATCGTCGCTGGCAACTTCCCCGTGTCAATGATCACGGGGTATTCCGGTCGGTCGCTGTTGCTCGCTTCGATCGGAGCGTGTGGCGCCGAATGCTTTCTATTTGTTGGCCATACGATACGCGGGCACGGCGTATTGGTAGCCGTATAATCCATATGTGGGGGCATGGCCGGGGTTAATGGCAGGCCAGCGATAGGGGTCGCGAGGTAGCGCCGCCCAGTGAGGTGCTGCGTTTGACATGAATGGTGTGGGATTTGCCGGCGGACGCAATTTTGAATAGCCAAACCAGGCTTGGGATTCTAGTCGCTGCCGCCGGGCTTCACTGCGCAGTTGGGCTCGGCGAACAATCGCTGCCTTTGCGTCGAAGGGAGGTTCCGATTCGTAGGAACGGCCGGCTGTGGCGGTTTCTTCGCTCAGTGGCGATTCGGACGAGTCCAACGGTGATTGAGCAGAAACGATAGAACTGGCCAGGGTAATTCCCAAGGCGACGATTACAATCTTTCGCATATTCACTTCCCTTCGAACGAATAGCAAGGGCCGAATTTCGGCTGCTTGGCAAGTTTCCCTTGTCGCGGAACGTAATCCACGGTCCTGAAAGGGAGAATCGGCCGAACGGGCGTGAAGGGCTCAGTGGGACTTGGTATTCCCACGCTGGTTTTGCTGGCAATGCGCCGCTTAACTAACGTTACGTGAAAAGTTTCCGTAATCGTTGGATGCGATGGTACTGTTTGTCTTTAACAGATGTCGATAATCAGACGCTCGCCCCATCACCGCCACGTACACAACGTTCTGAGACTGCCAGACTCCGGTTGCCGCACCACCAGACGCTCGACGAGGTTGCGTGGGCGGCGAGGATGCAAGCTTTGGTACGGCTTGCTGTGATTCCAATGCAAAAACGTAGTTGTCGTTCCCGGAAAACAGAAACGCATGCGCGGTACAGCCAAAATCGGCTGCGTGGAACTGTTGGTAATACTGAGGTGCGGAGGTTGTGACTCGCGTAATGGGAACCGTAACATCCTGTTCTGCTTGAGCGAACGGTATCCAAGCGTCCTTGTCAACGCTTTGTGGCTGTAACCTTCCCCAATGGGCTAATTGATCTTCTGTGACCGAGTTCCAGTCGGTTCTTCGCGAAACCAGGTACCACGAATAGCCCGTCAACAGAGACGCCGCAATCCCTCCGGCCGCTAACAATTGGCGTCGGTTAAACCGTTTGGTCTTGCATGCCGGAGCGACACGAGTTGGCTGGCCTTGAGATAGCGAATCACGAAGTTTGGCTTGTAAGTTCGATGGTAATTCTACGTCGGCCAGCGAACTTTCAATGGCGGCGTCCCATGCTTGAATTCGATCAAAGGGGCCTTGGTAATCGGTGGCGTCCTGGCCTGGCAAAGCAGCGAAATTGTCCGAACCCAGGATCTGGTGAAGATCCTGTTCGTTGCGAGCAACTTCGATGGCGGTTCTGGTTTTTCGATCCATGATTTTGTTCAGCGATTTACGTCAACAGCTTTCAGTTTCAAGTTATTCGGGAACGTTGGCAGCGGTCAGTTTTTGCCGTAACTGCGACTTGGCTCGAGCCAACCGGCTCATCACTGTTCCAACAGGTAAATCCAGTTCCGCCGCAATTTCCTTGTACGATGCTTGTTCAAAGTAATACATCAGCAATACGATCCGAAACGAAGGCGCCAGTTCCGCAATGCATTGGTGAATTCGTTCTTGGTCAATGTCGGCAGCCGCAACCGGGTCTGGAATGTCGTCTTCCATCTGTAGGTCGGAATCACTTTCCAGTGAAACGCGACGCTTCTTTAGTTCTTGCAAGAAACAGTTTCGTACAATGGCCAGCAACCAACTTCGGGCTCGTGAAGTATCTCGTAATTGATGCAGTTTCTGTTGTGCCAGCAAGAATGTTTGCTGCGTTAGGTCTTCCGCGTCAACGGCATTTCCAGACAAGCGAAAACCGTACGCATACACAGCTCGCGAATACTGCGAAACCAATGCTTCCAGCTCGAATGCCGTGTCTGGCAACGGGGCCGAATGTTCCTGGGGGCGAAATGCCATTGGGCGGTGTCCTCAATAGAGGAGGATGACGTGAATGTCGAAAATATTCCCAAAAAGTGATGTACTCGCCGAATTTTAGCAGGTTCTGCACCAAAATCATCAGGTCACGCGCGTACAGGCAGAGTGCCAATCCCTGGCATGGGAACTTGGAAACGCTATCATGCTTTTTCGTCAAGTTTGGGCCGACGGTAGGGAGAATCAGCTATGGCAAGCAGGGCAGGGCAAAAAAACAGGACTGAAAGAGATGGTAAAAGGCGGCAGAAGGCGAACGTTTTTCACGAGCGAATTGGATCGCTGACGCACTATCAAGCATGCCAACTACTCGGTGATGATGGCGCACGGCTGATTCGATCCGGTGCCGCTAAATTCGAAATTCAGTCAGATCAAGACGTCTATCTAGGCGGAGACCTGTTTCGCGTTCGTGTTCCAGATCACGAACTCGCGGACCAAGTCGCCATCACCACCATCACATTGCAATCAGGACGCAAAAAACAGTTGCAAATCAACTGTAACCAATGTGAGCGTCCATGCGAACACCTGGGAGCTGCGTTCGAATTCTTGCTGACTACAAAGTCTGTGCTGGGACTGGCCATGCCCCCGGACGATTCGGTGCCCTTGGAAAACCTAACTGAAGAAGAGCTATTCCAACGAGCGATTGCCGAGCGTCAAGTGCGAGCCGAACAGGAGACCATGACGGTTCGAACCATGGATCGCAGCAAACCATGGACGGACTATGTGGTCACGAGTCGTCATTCGGGGCGAAGTTACCGAGTGGCTTTGCGAGGATTAGAAACCGGAGATTCGTATTGTACGTGTCCGGACTTTCGCACCAACCATTTGGGAACATGCAAACATATTCTGAATGTCCAAGAGAAAATCAAGAAACGGTTTACAGCAAAGCAGCTTAGCAAACCGTATCGTCGTCGACAGCTTTCCGTGGGTCTAGCTTATGGTCCTCAGCAAGGAATCTTGTTCTACTTGCCTCATAAGTGCGACCCTGCCGTGCAGGAGATGGTGGGCGAAGCGGCTACCCGGCCATTGTTGCGTGCGGAGGATGTGTTGACGCGAATCCAGGCGTTGGAAGAAGGCGGCGTGCCCATCAAGATCTATCCGGACGCCGAACGATTTGTACAGCAACAGTTGGTACAACAGCGAGTGGCCGCGGAATGCGATGTTATTCGCAAGGATCCCGCCTCTCATCCCTTACGCACAAGTTTACTCAACGCGACTTTGTTGCCCTATCAAATGGATGGGATTGCATTCGCAGCGGCGACGGGTCGTGCGATTCTGGCAGATGATATGGGGCTGGGAAAAACGATTCAGGGAATCGGAGTAGCCGAACTGCTGGGCCGACTTGCCGATATCAAACGCGTACTGGTGGTTTGTCCGGCGTCACTGAAATCGCAGTGGCGAGGCGAAATCTTGAAGTTCTGCAGCCGTAGCGTCCAGATTGTTCTGGGGACGGGCGTGGAACGTGTCGCCCAATATCAAAGTGATACTTTTTTTACGATCTGCAACTACGAACAGGTCTTGCGAGATGTTTCGGCGATCGAATCCGTTGCTTGGGATCTGATCATCTTGGATGAAGGACAACGCATCAAGAACTGGGAATCCAAGACCAGCAATGTCATTCGTCAATTGGACAGCCCATTCCGTTTGGTGTTGTCCGGGACACCGTTAGAAAATCGACTGGGGGAACTCTACACCGTGACCAAATTTGTCGATGAACAATTGCTGGGCCCAGCCTATCAGTTCTTTAATCGGCATCATGTGGTTGACGAACGAGGCCGCACGCAAGCTTATCACCGTTTGGATGAATTGCGCACAAAATTGTCGACCGTCTTGCTGCGACGCACTCGAGCGGAAATTGCCGAGCAGTTACCGGAGCGAACGGACGAAGTGGTGCGCATCGAAGCGACTCAAGAACAGCTGGAAATACAAAACGCCAATTGTGCTCGTGCACTGCAAATTGCGGCCAAGAAATTTCTTACCGAAATGGATCGCTTGGTACTGCTAAGCTGCTTGGCGAATGCACGCATGGCGTGTAACAGTACGTTTCTGATTGACCAAGAACAACAAGAATTCAGCAGCAAACTGGAACGCTTGGGCGAAATGCTGGAGTCACTAATCGCGGAACCGACACGCAAAATTGTCATCTTCAGCGAATGGCGCAAAATGCTAGACCGGATCGAATTGCGTTTAGAGAATCTAGACGCCGACTTCGTTCGTTTGGATGGACAAGTGCCGCAACGACAGCGAGCGGAAAGAGTGGCTCGGTTTCAGAATGATCCGGAATGTCGAGTGATCTGTATGACCAACGCTGGTTCCACCGGATTGAATCTGCAATCAGCCAATACGGTCATTAATGTCGATCTTCCGTGGAACCCGGCGGTCCTTGAGCAACGCATCGCTCGAGCTCACCGTATGGGACAGAAAAATCCCGTGCACGTCTACAAACTGGTTACGGTAGGACCTGGCAATCAGGCGACCATTGAAGAGCGATTGCTAAATACACTGGCGTCCAAGCAAGACCTAGCCGACGCTGCCGTCAATCTGGATAGCGATGTAGATGAAGTGGCCATGGTTAGTGGAATGGAAGATTTGAAGCGGCGGCTAGAGGTAATCTTGGCGCCCAAAATCGCGGCCGTGGACGAAAGTCAGCAGCGTCGAGTGGAAGAAGAAGCTCGGCAACTTGCCGAACGAAAAGAAAAAGTATCGCAAGCCAGCGGCTCGCTGGTTGTCGCCGCGTTATCCCTTGCTGGTGAACTTATCGGCACCTCACAACAGTCTCCTCGCGAAGAAACCGTCAACCAGCTTGCCGCCAAATTGACTGAATGCGTCGAGCGTGATGAACAAGGACGACCGCAGCTCAAAATCACAATGCCCGATGAAGAGGCGCTCAAAGGCTTGGCCAAGACCCTGGCTGCTCTGCTGGACCATTCCCGTTAGTGGTCTAGCGCTGGGCTGTCAATACCGATTGTTCTACGGCCCAGGGTAGCCCCGGTTGCTCGCAACCGTTGGGTTTGCCAGAAGCATTGATACA
>JAGQOZ010000360.1 GCA_020426955.1 Planctomycetales bacterium | reverse complement strand
ATCGCCGTGAATGCACGCAACACAAGGACGAATTGGCCGTGCGCAAAGTCCAATCGAGTTAGCTCGATCCAATCACCCCAACAGCGGATCATAGGTACACAAAGAAACTCGGACTATTAGTATATGTCCGATGGCGAAATTTTCCCTTCAGGATTTTGCGTCAAAGAGACAAAACGCCGCACCGACGCCCCTTTTGTAGGTAGGGGCAGCGTCAGAATTCGATGTGCGGCGCAGCGATTTGTCTTTTCTTGGGTGCAGATTGCTTAACCGTTTAACAAACGGTCGTCGAGTGCAGAGCGGCGATTAGATGACCGCTTGCTTTCGTTTCCGAGCGGCATGTTCGTGGTTGGCCAATGGTTTGTGTTCGTCCAAGCCAACGATTTCTAGGGATAGGTTTTCCAATTCGAACTCCGATTGCAGTTCATGGAGCTTCTCCATCACGCTGTGGTCTACCAGATTCGTTTCCGTCAGGTCCAAGACCACGTTTTTGTGTTCCATCAGCCCTAGACTTTCAATTTGACGACGCAGGGGAATCCAATTACTGAAAATGGCCGACTTGGTGGCCACAATACGGATTTGCGATTGCGTGTTTTCCACCACGCTTAGCGAAGGGCGGAACAATGATCCGACCGTCGCACCATTGGCCAAATGGATGATAAACTTCAAGGCAATGCCAATGCCGATACCAATCAGCAGGTCGGTTGCCAGTACGGCCACAATGGTAGTGGCAAAGATGGCTAACTGTTCGCGACCAATCTTCCAGATGTTGACAAATTCAGTGGGATGAGCCAAGCGAAAACCGGTATAGACCAGCATGGCCGCCAGCGCAGCTAACGGAATTCGGTGCAGGAATGTCGGAATCAATGCGGCACAAGCCAATAGGAAAATACCATGCCACATGTCGGCGAACCGCGTCTTTGCGCCGTTGTCGATGTTGGCTCGACTTCGCACAATTTCTGAAATCATCGGCAAGCCGCCAATCAACGCAACACACAAGTTGGCCGAACCCACCGCAATGACGTCTCGATCCATGTTCGTCTTGCGTTTGTACGGATCAATCAAGTCGACTGCTTTGGCGCTGAGTAATGATTCCAGGCTACCAATCATGAAGAACATGGCGACCCATTTCCACGCTTTGGGTTGTGCCAACGCAGAAAAGTCTGGCCCCGTTAATTGTTCAAACATGCCGAACATGTGGTCCGGCATTTCCACCAAGAATTGATCACTCAACGGGTATTGGTGGCCGTGTATCACGTACGAATGTTCATGCAATAAATCGAATCCCATGCCCATCGGGATGGCAACTAACAACACCATGATCGGTGCCGGGACTTTTTTGGCAACGGCAACTTTCTTACCAATCCACGGCCACAAGAACATGATCAGCAAACTGACTCCGCCAATCGCCGCGATGGCTGGATTCGCCTCCATCACAAAATGCGGCATCTCTTTAAGTAATTCCAGCGGTTCGCCTTTGGCGGTCACGCCCAACGCAACCGGAAACTGCTTTAAGATGATGATGACACCAATCGCCGCCAACATACCGTGCACAGCTGACAACGGAAAGAATTCGCCCACAATTCCGGCACGAACAATTCCAAACACAATTTGCAAAACGGCCGCCGCAAAACCGACAGCCAATGCGGCTTTGTACGCCGTCATGTCGGCGTCGGACCAGCCACCGGCCATGCCATCACCACCAAAGTCTTTGATGCAGCCAACCGCAATCACAATCAAGCCGGCAGCTGGCCCTTTGATGGTTAGTTCTGAATTGCTGATAAACGTCGCCAGGATCGAGCCAACAATGGCGGTGAAGATGCCGGCCAGGGGCGGATAACCGCTGGCCAAGGAAATCCCCAAGCATAACGGCAGGGCAATCAGAAACACAAAGAAACCCGATTGGATGTCGTACTTAAAGTACTTGGTAAAGCCAGACAGGTTGCCTCGAGGCACTTCCTTTATGGGAGTCTGAGACTGAGACATGTTCCTAACCTTTTTGTGAAATGTGTTTCAAAATCTATTTGATCTTCAACGTGATTCGAACCGCTTCGTCGGTTTCGATTTCACGAACTACTGTTCTTCGTTCCGTGCGATTTGGTTCGAACCGATCGCGGGTCGTGTTTCGAACGCACCGTTGGCCTGCGTGGCCGCGTGCGAATGAGTATCCGTTGGCAATTCCGTCGCTTGACCGTTACGACTCTCCAGCAGCTTGACCGCCGCGTGATACCGCGAACCGACTCCTGGTTGAGGAATCAGGCCACCGCCCAAAATCAGGCCGGCGAATACAATCACGGCGATTCGTTCTGAAGGACGAGCAAACAATGGGACCGCCGACACATGTCGACATCCCGTGAAAACTCGGAAATACCCATGGACAATGGCAATGCCGTTTAGCGCGGCGGCAAACACCACGATGCCGCCCACCCAAGCGCTGATGGCTACGGCGCCTTCGGTCAGCAATTCCATACCGATAAACCCGACCGTGCCCGGGAATCCAATCGACGAAAGTCCTGTCAATAGAAACAGGCCCGCCAAGGTCGGCATTTGTTCATACAGTCCGTGGTATTGGCTAAGCGAAATCCGTCCAATCCGGGATTCGACACATCGCAGCGTGATCCCGAATCCAGCCAACGACAGACCGACCGAAAGCCAAACGCACAATCCGCCCGTCAGGCCAATGGGTGTTGCCAACTCCAATCCGACCAGAACCAACGACGCGTGGCTCAGCAGCAAGTAACAGAAGAAACGTCTCGCTTCCGTCTGCACCAGCGCCATGCCGGCCGCATAGACGGCGGTGATCAATGACATGACGGCAATGCATTCCAGTGACCACTGTGGTGCGATCGGCAGAATCAAACGCATCACCACATAAGCGCCCGTTAGCGGCGTGACGAACAATAGCGCGGTGCCGAAAGTGGCTTTTTCAAACAAGTCTGTCATCCAGCAGTGAACCGGTACTACTCCGCTGCGCATCAACGCGCCAATGGCCAGCAAACCGACGGCGAATCCGTTTGCCTTGAAAGCCGCCAGACTTGCGTGCATTTCCACCGGCATCGTCATGTCAATCCAAAGCCAGCCTAACAACAACGCCAAGGTGGAAAGACCCATGTGCAGTGCGAAGACACGAGTCGACTGTCCGCGACGCCGCAGTTCTAACCAAGGCGGAACGCACGAAACAGCCATCAAGGCAATGATCATCCACGGCCTACGACAGCTGAGTGTGGCAAGGATGATCGCTTCGCCGACCATGGCCCAACCAAACGAAAAGCGTCCCGACTTGGTTCGCTGTGTCGATAGGATCACCATCAAATACAGCAATCCGGCCAGCGGCAGCAGAGGCGCGCTCAGTTCGTCCACTACAAAGACGTCGCCGTGAGCCAGCCAGCCCAGCACGTCCCAATGGTCGTGGGCTTCAAACGTGTGCAAACTGACAAAGTCTAGCCATTCGCAGACCGTGCAAAAAAAGACCAAGCCGCAGAAGGCAATGCAACGCGTCCGAGCCAGTTCGCGAGTTCTACTGAACCCAGCGGCAAATGCACCTAGCAACGCCAAGCAGATGGAAAGTTCCAGCCATGGTAAGTGCAATTCGGCCATTAGAATAACTCCTCAATCAAATCGGCTTCGCTCCATTCGTTGGCCAATTGCAACGCTGTCTTGCGTCTGGAAACCACATCGTCGGTGTTCAATTCGCACGCGCCGTTGACCGGTTGGCCGTTTGTTCCGGACAGCCAATCGGTCCAGCGCCGTTCGGCCGCATTGCACCAACGGAAGATTCGCAATAAAGGCTGAGCCACATAGTCAGACAGCAACGCATCAAAGTAGCCGCGTTCCAAAGCAAAACGATAGATCCACAAACTGACGCCGGGCGGTAACAACTTGGCCCAAAACGATTGGCCTTTGGTCAACCGAGCACCAATGGCGTTTTCCAAACGGTTGTAGTCTTGCAACAGCGTGGGAGCTCGTAGAAGTTGCAGCGTTCGCAGGCAAGCGTGGCCGATAATGTGAATCAGTGCGATGTAGCGAAGGCCACAACCGATTTCACAAATAATGATGCCTACTTGGGTCAGCGAAGCAAACGCCAAAGCGCTTTTCACGTCACTTTGGACTCGAGCGGCAATGGCGCCAAAAATCGCCGATGCCACACCCACCGTAATCACCACGGCAGCTCTAAAATCGGACTGACTCGCAGCAGCAAGTACGCACCTAAGTGCACCGACAACGCACCGTAAAAGACGGCACTGGACGGTGTAGGCCCTTCCATCGCTCGAGGCAGCCAGCCGGAAAACGGTACCAGCGCCGATTTGCCCATGGCCGCTACCAGCAACAAAATGCCGATTACAAACGCTTGATTTGCCGTTATGCTGGCGACACTTTCTGGCCAAGCGCCTTTGCCCATCAGTCCTTCAAAATCGCCCTGGCCTGTCATGTGGTGCAGCAGCAGTGCTGCGATCAAGAACGCGGCGTCGGCAATTCGATAGACCGACCAGACTCGTAAACCGTTTCGCACGGGCGACAGATGTTCGTGGAAATAAGCGACTAGCAGTGCGGACGAAAGCCCCACCAATTCCCAGCCGAAGAACAAAGTTTCGATCGTGCCGCCAATCGTCGATACGACCATGCCCAGCAAAAACAACGAATAGAATAAAAAGAACCGCCGGAAGCCTCGTTCGCGATGCAAGTAATGGGTCGTAAAAGCGCCCACAATTCCGCACAACAGAAACGACAACATCACCAGCGGCACAGACAAGCGGTCGAACACAAACTTCAAATGAAAGTGAAAATGTTGTTCGGGAATATTGACCCAGTTGCCCAATTCGATTGGAACGTGCCGAGTGTCTGTGGCCAACATGATGCCCAAAATCATTACGGCCGAAATCAGCCCAATCCAAACGGCCGCTTGCGTCAGACGCGCAATCACGCGTTCGCTCAACTGCACGGAAAGCAACGTGGCTAGGCCGTAGGTGGCCAGCAGCGCAGCAGGACTGCCCACCACGATTGTGCCTAAAATCTGTGTCCAATTCATCCGTTTATGTTTCTCGTTTCAATACGCTGGGAAGTTTGTGTGTGGTTATGCCGTCGCGATGATCATGATGACGAGTTGTGTGGTAATATCGTGGCGAATCCTAAGTGTTCTCGATGTCCGCGATACCATTCGATGGAACTTTCTACGGTGGGCAAATTCAGCGATTCAGGTTCGTAGCGAACGAATTCCCCGTGGCGAAACAGGTGAATGGTCGAAGTTTCCGGATGAAGTGTCGCCACTTGGACCCAGCCTCCTTTGACCAGCCGCTCGATCGGTGGATTGGCATCGATGATCTTGGATAGCGTTTCCGGCGTGGATTCAATGACGAACAAAATTCGCATCGGTTCGTGAATTTCGACCATCTGCGCGGACAAGCCAGGCCGCAAATCGCTGGCCGCTCCCGACATGACTCCCAGCAACGATGTAATATTGTGTGGCAGCTTGGACCCGCAGCCGTAGCCTTCGGGATCGACCGTGGAAAAGTAGTATTCCAAACTGATGCCGGCGCAGACCGGAATGACTGCTTGTAGCAGCTTTTGCAAGATGGTCCCCGATTCATCGTCTTGCGAAGGATCGTACGACGTCAAGAATGCTCGGCGATCCAAGAACAGGCCTCGAGACCACTCGCGGCGGCCGACAAAGCAGAGCGAATTGGTGGCGTGGTTGTATTCAGGCCGAGCTTGTGACAAATCTTCTGCTCGAGCTTGCACGTGGCGCAACGCAGCAGCGGGCGAAATATCTAAGTCAGCCGATTGGAATCTTCGGCAACGTTCGTGCGCATCACGTTGTCGAGCTTCGTCAATGTTGTTGCGAATTCGTTCGAATAAAGCTCGATGCGAAAATGGCACTCGATCCAAATCAAAATACGTCACACTGTCGTCACACGTATTATGGTAACCGCCTAGAAAAACGGTGTCCTCGGGAATCTGCACACCGTTTTCTAACAGTCTCGCTCGCACGCGATGATCATTCGCCATCTGCGCGAACGCACGCGCATTCGGGCCGCCTCGACCACCGCTGCACGCTCCACAGTTGTAAGCCGATTCGTGTGGATTGTTCAGACTGCCCGAACCGTGTCCCAGAACCAGAACAAAAGGTGACAAGCGGTTCACAATGCCCATGGCGCGCAAGCCGCCTTCGACAATACTGGCCATTTCGTCCAGCGAATAACCCAGATGTCCGTGATCGGGACCGGGCTGGAGTTCGGTTCGTTCCAAATGCAATTCTGAAAATGCCGGCTGCACAATGCGGCTGACCCATTGGCGAATTTGGGCTGTGGTCAACGGAAAAGCAACTCGTGCCACCAACGGAAACGTAGCCAGCGAACCGAACAGGCCGGTGACCAATCCAC
>JAGQOZ010000359.1 GCA_020426955.1 Planctomycetales bacterium | reverse complement strand
CGACCCAAAGCCAAATTCCACAAGAACTTTTCGCAATCGCATTTCGTTTCAAAATCGCTTTTCACAAAGAAATCAATGTCCCCCGTCGTCCGTGGATTCAGATATAGGTTGTACGCATAACCTCCAATCATCACGAACTCGACGTTCCAGCAAATCATCAGTTCGATAAACTCTCTGAAGTCGGCCGGCAGCTGCATAATAGGGCTCCATCATCGTCATGAATGCGTCAAGTCTTTCGGCAACTGTCAGTTCGCGAACGTCTTGATCACTTGCCTGTTCCGCTTCATGAAAACTAGAAAACCGGCGCAACGCATTTGTCTCCATGTCAAAAACGATCCTTTCTGCGAAACACCCATACAAGACCAATGTCATTTTAGATCTAGATTTTGAAAAAAATCTAGTACAAATCCAATCCCTTCTGCGCATAGTCTTCTGTGAACCAACAAATCGGCCTTGAAATCACTTCGATCGGTGGTTTCCAGCTCCTACAATGACTTCACGCACAAAGTGAAAGAGACTTTCTATGAACCGCAGCCCTTCGCCCCATTGCCCAGAACAGCAGACACTTCGCAATTTTGTCCACGGTGAAATCTCGGATTCACAAATCCTGCAAATCGTATCGCATTTGGAAGAATGTGACGCGTGTGGCGATACCGTCCGAGCGTTCAATGGCAGCGACACATTGTTGTCACTGGTTAAGGCCGGCAAAACATCCAGCAAACCGAACACCAGCGAACAAGACCAATCAGCCGTTTTGAACCTGATGCAAAAGCTGCACGAAGTAGATCTATTGGAACATCCGTCTTCACCGACTGACCGCTTGGCCGAATACAAAGATCGCATCGACGAAGTACTGCGAAAAGTCTTACCGCCGGAAGCAGAAAACGAACTCGGCCGACTCGCTCACTACCGTCTGCTGCGACTGTTGGGCGTCGGCGCCATGGGCGTTGTCTTCTTGGCGCAGGATGATCGGCTCCAACGAGACGTCGCGCTGAAGATTTTGCGACCTTCGCTGGGCGAATCCGCTCGGCAACGCTTTCTTCTGGAAGCTCGCTCCGCCGCCGCCATTGACCACGATCATATCGTCACGATCTATGAAGTAGGCCAAGTCGATTCGCTGGCGTACATCTCCATGCAATTTCTGGAAGGCGAAACGCTGGAGGCTCGATTGCAACGAGACAACACTATTCCGACGAACGAAGCGATTGAAATTGGCTGCCAAATTGCCGAAGGCTTGGCGGCGGCACATGCCAAAAGTTTGATTCATCGAGACATCAAGCCGGCCAACATCTGGCTGGAGGCCCATCGGCAGCGAGCCAAAATACTGGACTTCGGGTTGGCTCGCGCCATCAATGACAATCCGGATTTGACAGAAACCGGGATGATTGCCGGCACACCCGCGTTCATGTCACCCGAACAAGCCAGCGGACAGACGGTAGATGATCGCAGCGATCTGTTCAGTCTGGGTGCGGTGCTGTATCGCATGGCCACCGGAAAACTTCCGTTTCACGCGGCCAACACGCTGGCCATGCTCAAGGCCATCCAGAACCAACAACCGACTGACCCCACGCAAATCAATCCATCCATTCCCAACCGCCACGCCGATACCATCATGTGGCTACTACAACCCGATGCGAACCAACGACCTCAGTCCGCACTGCTGGCCAAAGCCGCTTTGAAGTCGGAAACCGCTGTGCCTGGTCGGCATGCGGTCAATTCGAATCAAACGCGGCATTCGGTTCGCGGAAAATCAATTCGCAAAATCGCCGCTATCGTGGCGTTCATCGGCTTAGGCTGGGGCGGCATCGAATTCGCTCCGCAAATCATTCGCATTGTCACGGATAAAGGCGTGATCGCCATCGAATCGCCCGACCCAAATGTGACGATCGAATTCCTGGCGAACACAGACAAGGAAAACATCAAACCGAAGCACACATTGAAGTTATCAGAGTCGAATGAACTGGAAATCCGATCAGGCGACTACACCGTACGCATCTCGGACGGCAGTCCCGACTTGGCGGTCAAAGACAAGCGAGTGCAAGTAGTCCGAGGCGGAACGTCTCGCGTTGTGATACAAGAAAAGGACGGTACCGTTGCGGCGAATGGCACAAGCAGCGTAAACCATGCGGATCGGCAAACACAAGACGATTCAACCTCCGATTCGAACCAACCACAAGACGCCGTCATGCTGAAAATTTTTGGTCTGGTCAATGCAGAGGCTCAATCGTTACTTCCGACAATTGAGCGACTGTTTGCGGGCAAGACTGCCAAACAGGAACTGTCACTATCGGTGGACCAACGGACCAATTCCATGCTGGCCGAAGGGACCATTGCCGATCTGCAAGTGCTGGAAGCAGTACTGCTGAAGTTAGATTCGGAACCAGATGCAGTTTCGACAACGAATCCCACTGCATCGACAGAGCGATCGGCGGTCTATGGCGGCAAGACATCGGCCGAATGGTTGTACGTGCTGCGGTTCGACCGCCAACCAGAACAGATTTGCGAAGCACTGCGAGCATTACGAGTTTTGGGCATTAACGAATCCAATAGGCAAGTGTTCTTTGAATCGCTGCTGGGTGTCATTCGAATTCACGGTTTGACTCAGGCCGACGTCCCTTCGATAGTCATGGCACGAGGAAACCACATCAAAGAAATCAACGTGCTGGCTCGTGTTACGATCCGGTCTTTGGGGGCTTCGGCAACCGTAGACTTTCTCATGCAGTGTCTGGAATCACACACGATGGGTTCGATTAGCTTTCCCATGTTTCTGGTCAGCGTTTGGAATCCGGGCGAAACGCTCGAAGATTCATTGATGATCATTGACCGCACAGAATTGGCTGCGGAATTGAATAGGCGTTTCACCAGCGTTACGTTGCCGTTAGCTGTCGACGTACAGCACGACGACCATGCGCACCGAACGCAGGCCTGGGCCACGCTGGCGCATCTCTACGAACTGGCGGATCCTTCGCTGGATCAGATGGAATCAGATACGCCTTGGGAACGACACTTCATGCCGTTGTTAGAACAGGCACTCGTGTCGAAAGATTCGACGATTGCTTCGTTCTGCGCGTTAGATATGATCTATCAATTCGATCCAAAGCATCCGGGACTATTGGACGCCGCTCAGCAGTTTCCCATCGACGAATCTTCCATGACGTATCCGTTTCATTCAGCCGACTATGGTGTCTCGTCGTGGTTCGTTGACGCAACCATTTTATACGAAGCCACGTTTCCGATACTGGCCAACGATGCCGTATCGGCCAACCGTTGTTTGATTCAGATACAAGAACGTTTGGAACCAATCCGCGTTGCACTGGCCCTGTCGGCCGATCAACGAGTACATCTATCGCGAAGCCTGGTCAGGCGGCTGGAAAACATGCTGGCGGTCATCAACGGTGCGACGGACAACCGGCGTTCGTTACTTCCGACACTAGAATTGCTGGTCGAGGCTAATTTGCCGGATGCAACCATCAAAGCGATTCAGGAAACCATCGCCAACGTCCAAAACGATCCGGAGAGCAGTGTCGGCGATGCGACAGAGGATAAGTCCGAGTGACACGCATTGGTCACTCATGTCAATACGTTTTCCGTAACGTGTGCGTCATCAAAACGACAATCAACATCAGTAACAGCTTACAGCGCACCACCGCTGATTTTTTCCATTCGCCAAATGCCAGCGGCGTCAGTAGCTGCAACAGCAAGAATGTCAACAACGCGCTGACGCCCAAACAGGCCGTAGCCGCCATGTCCTGTCCCACAACTTTGTTCAGGGATACGCGAGGCAGACTATAGGCCACCCAGATTCCGACCAGAATTTGTAGCGATGATGCGAATAAGGTAATTCGAGCGCCTCGTTGAATAGCCCGCGTTTGCCAGTCGCTGTCGTTCGGTTCAAGCGAATCGTCTGTTGCGTTCGCTGGCATCCGGACGGTTCGCCACATCAGGGCCACGCCCACCACTGCCACTGACGCCAACGCAAAATGGCAAGCGAACGAAATGACTTCTGGAGTGAAACCGAGTTCACGAAATTCGGCTGCACGGATATCGTTCGCACCGTCTTTGCCGCTGCGCCCGTTCGCCACCAACACGATCACTCGGAACAATACCGGAAAATGGTACAGCAGATTTGTGGCTGCCAACACGGCGACCGTTCGATGCAACCACTTGAAAATGCGGCCGCCACGGACTGCTCGATCCCACACCATCGCATAGGGAACCATGCACGCCAGGTAAAACGCCAGTTCCGCGACGCCCCATTTAATTTTGTAAGCAAACCGAGGCAGCGTGTTCCAGAATGCGGTTTCACCCGCTAACCACAAGGCTCCCGCAACTCCCAGACCCAACAAAATGCCAACCACAAAGGCATAAACCGCGAACCAACTGAGCCACTTGCCAAGCCGAGCATCATTTCCTGTTACGCTCCCTCTGGCCTCTAAGAACGGCGTCACCAACGGAGCGGCCGAAGCAACGTTCATGGCCAACAAATGGAATGCCAACAAGACGGTCAACAGTACGTCCCAGAACATGCCGCAATTTACTCGCTTCCTATACGAACCAGCAATATTTCCGAATTATCCTGAAACCCCAGCCGTTTGGGCGCTAGCCCCGGACTAGCGCCCAAACGGCTGGATTCTGTGCAGGCCAGAACAAGTTGACCAACCAAACGAATTCAGCACCAAAAGAGTCATCGCTGCCGACGCCAGGTTCTACTCGGCTTCGCGCTTCGCTCCGTTTCTAATTGCTCAGCAGGAGCTTCGGTCTCCCGAATTCCAATTTTGTAACTTACGCGGACTGCTGTAACCAGTGGGACGCGATTTCTTCCAACTGCAACGGTTCGGTCGATTCGTTCACAAAGTAATGCTGTTCGATTTGCTGAATAGAACGAGCCAAGTCTATGCGTTTGGCGTCGTTGAAACCGTTTTTCGCTTCAATCTGCTTCAATAACCCCAGCACCGTAAATGGCGTCACCACATCGGGAAGTTGTAGACCTTGCTGCTGGGCCACTGATGTTTTCTTGCGGAGCAGGAATGCCGCCAACAAAATGGCCAGGAGTCCCAGTACACTACCAGCAATCAGCGGCACAAACCACCAACGGTTAGGAGCATCGTAGCTGGCTTTCAAGCGAACGGAACTTTCCACTTCTTCCAGATCCGCATCAACATAACGTTGATAACTTACTTCTTGTATCGAAGGAATCACGCTGGGGAATTGGAACGAATCCGGAGCCGTTTTCAATTCTGGCTTGGAACGCATGGTGATCAGCCACGTACGTTCCGTCGAAACCGCTATCTGCGCTGCGTCCGGATCAAAGCGATCGACTGACAGCCCCTGATCATCGATATTTTGCACGTCAAACTTCTCCAAATCCATCTGTACCAGTTTCTCTAAATCGGGCAGCAATCCATGCGAAGTAGCTTTCACTTCCAGGATCAGCTTGCCGTCTTTGGCTTGCCGTTCATCCAGAGTCTGGACCACTTTCAGATTTTCAAAGGGGCGTTCTTCGCCCGCTGCGGACTTGGCGTCGATGGGAATACTTGCCGATTCGACTGGGATGATGGCATAGCCTGATGTGTCCAAGAAATCCAAATCGATATGCAGTGACGGAATCATGTCAACTTCCGGGCCTCGCGGCTTTAACAGCACGTAGGCGTACGGTGTTTTTCGCCAGCCAAATTCGCTGGTGGCTGAAGAAGTGACTTCTGGATCGTTGAATGTCACCGACAATACTTCGAACCGTTCTTTCAACGCTTCGGTGGCGGCTTCTTCAAATTTGTCTCGATAATTTTCCGTCGGTCGACCGTAATTGTACGAATAGTACATATTGTTTTGGTTCTGCAAATATTTGCCAAACCCGCCTGATTCTCGTTCAATCTGCGTGGTGTGCACCAAGTCCACAAACAGACCAAACGGCTGCGCGTGTCCGACATTGGTGCTGCCATCAACTCGAGTTTCCAAGCGGATTTCCGTCACCAAGTCTTTGTAGTAATCAAACACCTTCTTGGCTTCGGCGGCTTGTTTGTGGTCACCCACAATTTCAAAACCGGTCCGCAAGTAGCGGAACTTCATTTCCGGCTTCAGTGAACTCATTCTGGTAAACAACGAATTGGCGAACATGCCCAAGTGCCGATCGGCGGCGTCACCCGGTATGGACTGGATGGTTTCTCGAATCATCGCTGGTTGCGTCAGATCGGGTTTGCTCTTTTCCGAAATCCGTCCCAAATCGACCGCGCCCAGACTGGCGTAGTACCAAAATTCAAACGCTTCGGTCTCTTCGTCCTCTTGCTCTAATTCCGGCAACGTTTGGATGTAGCGGAGCGCGGCATCGCGAAACAGCTGCATACAGGCAGCTCGTTTCTCGGCATATTCGCTACTTTT
>JAGQOZ010000035.1 GCA_020426955.1 Planctomycetales bacterium | reverse complement strand
TGTCAGCATTGTCGAACCGAATGCCGCTGGTAAAGTGATTCCCATTGGATTTGATTCTGGCATCGACGTTTCGGCAGCCAACGCCAGTCCGTTAGTCACATCGGCCGGAAGTACCGGCTACCATCGCATTCTGTTTTGGCCGAAGACAAAATCGCCGTTGCTGTTACTGACCAATTTGCGAGACGATGTACCGGCCGCGATTGGTCGCATTCGCGTGATTCGCCGCAACCAACTGACGCCGTCGGTTTCCACCTCCGTTGGCACTCGGCAAGTGATCGCTCATTTCGATCGCCCCTTCTTTACGGAAAACTTCTGCGCGGCCGAAGCGATTGACAGTTCACCTTCCGGCGCACTGGAAACGGGGCGCAGCTTGGAAGACTGGAATACGTTTTATGACGGCGCGGTGCGCATGGTCCAATACTTGCGATACGTTGGCTATGATTCTGTGGCGTTGTCCTGCTGGTCGGACGGAAGCACGTTGTATCCCAGTCGTCTGTTGTTGCCCACGCCTAAGCATGATCGAGGTGTTTTCTATAGTGACGGACGAGATCCGTTGCGCAAAGACGTGTTGGAAATGCTGTTTCGCATTTGTGATCGAGAAGGTATTCAGCTGATTCCAGTTGTGGAATTTTCTACTCCTTTGCCCATGCTGGAGCAGCAGCTGCACAGCCACCAAGCGGCTACCGGTATCCGATTGGTAGATCAAGATGGCGAAACGTGGGAGCAGAAGTTCGGTAATCGCCGAGGCCGGTTGCCGTATTACAATGTGCTGGATGACCGAGTCCAATCGGCCATGTTGGCCGTGATTCGCGAACTGGTCACTCGCTACGATACGCATGCTTCGTTTGGCGGCGTGCAAATTAACATGACGGGTAGTGGCTATTCACAACTTCCCAATGCCGATTGGGGCATGGACGCGACGACCATTCGACAATTCTTACAAGACGCCTCCTTGCCGGTTACGGACTTTCCGCCCAATGCCTATGCCACCGTTGTCAAGTTGTTGGACGAACCGCTGCGAGCTACCTGGATTGATTGGCGTTGTCAACAAGTGACCGAATTCTATCAACGCCTGGCGCAGGAAGTGAGTGGCCAAAACCAGACCGCTCGGCTTTACCTCAGCATGGTCGGACTGATCGATTCGATTCCCGTGCAACGTAGTTTTTCACCCTCGTTGGCTACTTCGGAACCGGTCCGCCAGCCGTTGCAGAATATGGGCATTGACCTGCAGCAGATGGGGGCCCAGCCGCACACCGTGATCGCTCGACCCTACCGCCATTCCGTTTCGTTTACGTGGAACGAACAAGGAGCGGATTTGGAAGTGAACGCGTCCGACCGGTTCGATTCGCAATTTCAGAATGCGAACCAAGCGACGGTTGAATTTCGGCATCAACCGTACCAGTTGCGACTGACCTCTTTTGACGAAGTCAGCCCGTTTGGTCGAGCGAACACATTTATGTTGCTGGTCAGTCATGCCACTCCCACTGGTGTCCACAACCGACAACGCTTTGCGCATGGTCTGGCCAAACAAGACGTGCTGACGGTGCTGGAAGGAGGTTGGATGTTGCCGATGGGACAGGAGGATTCGCTGTTGCCGTTTGTTGACGTGTTTCGGCGCTTGCCGGCAAAGGCGTTCCAAACCTTTGAAGATGAAACAGAACGAGCGAAACCGGTGGTGATTCGTTCGCTCAACACAGATGATCAGACGTTTGTGTATGCCGTGAATGACTCGCCTTGGCAAGTGTCAACGCAAGTGGTGATTCGCGCGGCTCGAGGTTCGCGCATTCTTTCCTTGGGTAAACGCACCACGGAAACGCTCGAGTTTGCTTCGTCCGCTACCGACGGCACTTGGACTATTACGCTGGATCCATACGATTTGGTGGCGATTCGTATTTCCGATCCGCAAGCCCAAATCATGGACGCTGCCACTGCCATTCCAGAACAAGTCATGCCGGAATTGCAGCAACGCATTCAGGCGCTGGCGGCGCGAGCGGCCTATATGCGCAACCCCGACCCGTATCTTTCCCTAGCCAATTCCAGTTTCGAAGCGCCCAGCGAAGATCATGCGGTGCCCGGCTGGGCCGTCGAACCGGGTGAAGGACGGCGGATTCGAATCGATCGACGCTTGGCCTCTGAAGGTGACGCATCCTTATTGATGGAAAGCGATCAACAACCCGCTTTGATTTGGAGCGAACCGTTTGCATTGCCCGACAGTGGCAAATTGGCGATCACGCTAAAAGCTCGCTCTGACATGGCGAATCTAACGAACCGACTACAAGTGGTCTTGGAAATCGACGGCAAAGCCTATTTTCCATGGGCCGCGGTGGGTGACGCCAAATCCGCTAAACCGTTAACCGATCAGTGGAGCGAATTTGTGTTTCGCATGGCCAAGTTGCCCGTGGAAGGCGGAAAGTCCATTCGAGTTGGTTTGCATTTACCGGGAACGGGGCGAGTCTGGTTTGATGACGTTCGCGTTTTCGACATGTTGGTTTTGGATGAAGCGGAACAACGCATATTGTCTCTGAAGAATTCGGTGGCGGATTATGACCGCCGACATCGAAGAGTAGGCGATTGTTGGCAAGCCATCAACGGCTATTGGCCTCGGTATTTGATGGAAAACGTGCCGCAAGCCAAGTTGGATCAAAACGTTACCAAGCGTCGTGACGTCAAGTCCGCCAAGCCGGTGCGAACTCCAGAAAAAGACGATTCGCCGGAACGCACTTCGCGTCTAGATCGCCTCCGCGACATTCTTCCTCGCCTGCCCAGCTGGCGGTAGCATCGCTAACGAAGCTGGTTTCGAAAAAAGGTTGCTTGCGGTTTGCCCTGGTTGCGTCGGTGCCCAAAGCGTCAAATGGTATCCGTGCCATTCAACTAAAACGGCCAAATCATGGGAATCAAGACAACGGCCGTGATCGTGACGGACAAAGAAATGGGCAGGCCCACCTTCAGGAAGTCGGACGGGCGATAGCCGCCAGGGCCCATGACCATCAAGTTGGTTTGGTAGCCAACGGGCGTGAGAAAGGCCAGTGACGCCGACATAGCAACCGCCATCACAAACGGTCGGGGATTTAGGCCTGCGTTCTGCGCGACACTAATCGCCAAAGGTAATACAATCACGGCCACGGCATTGTTGGTGATCAATTCGGTGAAGACCATGGCCAGACCGTATACGACCAACAGCAATAAAAATGGATGTTCGTGTCCCACTCGGTGCACAATGAATTTGGCAATTCCATCCGCGGCACCGCTTGATTGCAACGCCTGCCCCAACGCTAGGGCGCCCACAATGGTGATCAAGACTTGCAAGTTTAATGCGGAACGCGCGTCCGCAGTGGAAATGCACCGAGTCATAATCATGGCGACCGCCACTGCCACGGAAGCGACGGCAGGTAACGCTGGCGAAGCGAACATGGGCGAAATGTTCTTCGCAAAATCAAAGTTCGCGACAATCAACCAGCCAATCAAAAGAATCAGCAAGGAACCCGCCACTAAAGCTCGGTCATGCCGTCGCGGCGAATAACCTTCGACACCACTGACCAGATAAAACGTAGGATCGTTGCGATACCGTGTGACAAAGTCGTCTCGCGTTTGCAGCAGCAGCGTGTCACCGGGTTCCAACGCAATGTCGCCGATTTTGCTGGTCACTCGCTGGCCACCTCGATGCACCGCCACCACGGCCGCATTGTAACGTCGTCGAAAGTTGGCTTCGCGTACGGTGCGACCAATCAATGGCGAAGTACGCGATAAAACGGCTTCGGACAGATGCCGCCGATGCGTTTGTTTAAACGGAAATTCGTAAGTTAAATCCGCCGCTGGCACTAGGCCGGGTATTTTCTCCAGATCGACAATCGTGGTGACAACGCCGGTGAAAACCAAGCGGTCTCCGGCTCGAATCACATCGTCCGGCGTAACGGGCGTAATGATGTCTCCGTCCCGGTCAATTTCAATCAAGTACAAACCGGGCAGTTGTCGCAGTCCGGCATGTTCGACCGTTTGGCCGATGAGTCGGCATTCAGGCTGGACCAGCATTTCCACTAGATATTCGCGGCGTGCGTCTCCTAGCTTTTCGATCATTTCAATTCGATCCGGCAAAATCCTTCGCCCAACGAACGCCAGCACCAACGTTCCGACCAGAGCACACGGCAAACCCGCTCGACCAATTTCAAACAGAGACATGGGCCGCAGTTGGTCCACAAACGCTTGCTGCTGTTGGAACTGTTCCGGAGTCAGCGACGGTTCTTTGGCTAAGAGTTCGTCACGAGCAATCTGGGCGTGTGTTTTCAGTTCCGTGTTGACAATCAACGTGGTGCTGGTGCCAATCATAGAACAGACGCCACCCAAGATGGTCAAATAGCTGACCGGTATCATGAGTCGCGAAGGAGAAATGTGTCGTTTGCGGCACCAGTCCAAGACTACCGGCACCATCATGACCACCAATGCCGTATTTAACAGGAAGGCCGACGTTGTGACCAAAGTCACAGCCAATCGCACGAAGGCACTTTTTTCGTCCTTGGCGGAACCAAGTAGCTTTTGGCCCAGCCAATCCAGCACTCCGGTTTCTCGCAGCGCCGACGCCACCACCAACAGGGCGCCGATGGTAATCACGGCCGGTTTACTGAATCCGGCAATCGCCTGCTCTGGCGTAATGATTCCAGAAACCGTGACCACGACCATGGCGATCAGGAACAGCAAGTCGACCGACGTTCGCTTGCGAAGTTGCAAGATCAGAAAGACGGCGGCCGTCACAGCCAAGGCAATCCATGCTTGGGTGGTTAACATCATGTTGCTACGCCGATTGGCTTGAATTTCCTGACGCGGAATCCACAACGGACTCAAAGCGACCAAAGACCATTCGTCCAGCGCTGGTCTGCAAGACAGAGGTTACGGAAATCTTGACTTGTTTGTTGATATGATTTCGACCGCCTTCTACCACCACCATGGTACCGTCGTCCAGATAGCCCACGCCTTGGCCATCTTCTTCGCCCGGTTTGACAATCTGCACCGTGGATTGTTCGCCTGGCAAGAAGACGGGCTTTAGTGCGTTGGCCACGTCATTCAAATTGAGTACTTGCACGTTGTGCAGTCGAGCCACCTTGTTCAAGTTGTAGTCGCCGGTAACCAACTTGCCTTCCAAGTGTTTGGCTAACAGCACTAGCTTCATATCTACCGGTTGGCCATCCATGTCCGGCGTTTCTCGATCATAGATCTTAAGGTCAACGTCCTTCGCGTTGCGCAGGCGATTCATGATATCCAGGCCTCGACGACCGCGACTGCGACGAAGCTTGTCACTGCTATCCGCTATGTTTTGGAGTTCGGCCACTACGAATCGAGGAATAATGAGCTGGTTGTCCAAAATCCGAGTGTCGACGACATCTGCGATGCGACCGTCAATGACCACACTGGTGTCCAAGATGTAGGGCTTAAGTCCTTTGACTTCCTTGGCGAATTCCACGTACGGAATAATGAAACGAAAATCATCTTTCGTTTGCATCAAGACAGAAATGCACGTGTAGCACAAGATCAAGCCAATCAGCCACTGCACCACTTGGCGATAATTACTGTCTTCCAAAATCGGAGTCAGCGCGATACCCAGTACGTACGTCAGAGACAGGCCCACAATCAAGCCAAAGTAAACCGCCGTGATGGTTTCCAGCCGCTTGCGAGGAATCAAAATATCAACGGCAATCACGCCAATTGCCAGCAACGTGACTCCCATCAACGCCAATATCGGCGTATCCGGTTGATCTGGCAAAAGTTTGAACATGGAAACTGCGAGCCCCATGGCTACAACCAAGAAGAAGCATCGCAAAATTATCAACGCCATGGTGGCACCTACGTCATGGAACGAAGCGAACGTTTTCCCAATTCTATGTGTTTGCCAAAGTGATTCACGACCGCGAAGATATCGCCCGGTCTGGATTCGCCTTCTTTGGCCCAGTGAAGAAAGCTCCAGCCTATCACGTCACCGACTAAGCTGGCTAGACGTAAAAGGCTGCCACGTTTCCCCAGGCGGCAAAATCTCAGGGTGCCTTGCCTGACAATCGATTCGACTGCTCCAAACAGTAATGATCAGTCATTCCCGCAATGTAATCACCGGCCGTTTGCCGAAGTCCGATTTTATCAATTCGTACGCGAAAATGGGCTGGCAGTAGCGCTGGGTCGTTGCAATACGCCTGAAAAAGTTCTCGCAATCGGTTCTGCGCCTTCAAGCGCACTCGGACAATATCCGGATGTCGATAAACTTGCTGGTACAAGAACGCCTCGAGCTTTGATTTTTCCGTCTGCAGTTCCGAGTTATGCGTCAATCGAATTCCGGCTTCCTTCGCTTCCTGGGCGTTGATGCACGCGGGCGAAAGGAGTATCTGCTGGCTACGCTCGACTAAATCACTGACTTGCACTTCGATCAATTCATGCACTAACGACTTGCGAAGAAAGTCGGCTGTCAATTTCGCACCGCTCGCCAAATGCTTCTGCTCCACGCGATCCAAGCATCTGGCAATCAACGGAAGTTGGCTCAGTTCTTCCAGGGTGATCAATTTCAGTTTCACCGCGTCGTCCACATCATGTGCGTCGTAGGTTATGCTGTCAGCAGCGTCCACCACTTGCGCTTCCAGCAGAGGTGAACTGTGCTGCTTGTCCGCTCGCGTATCTTGGCTCTGCAAGACTTCGTACGTCAAATTCAAACCAGGAAAAGTGGGATACGGGTGTTCGATTTCGCGAACCAGTGTCAACGCGAATCGATTGTGGGAAAATCCACCTTCGGCTTCCAGTAATTCAGCCAACGTGTCCTCGCCCGCATGACCGAATGGCGGATGTCCGATGTCGTGCAACAGCGCCAGCGATTCAATCAAGTCTTCGTTTAGGCGCAATGTTCGGCCGATGGTTCGCGCAATCGATGCCACTTCCATGGTGTGTGTCAAGCGAGTTCGATGGTAGTCACCCATAGCGCCAGTGAAGACTTGCATTTTCCCGTTGAGTCGACGAAATGCCGCCGAATGGACAATTCGATCACGGTCTCGTTGAAACGGGCCTCGATACGCATGTTCTGGTTCGGCATACTCACGCCCCGCAGAATCGCGGCTATAAAACGCGTAGGGCGCCAGCAACGCGGATTCTCGCAGGTCTATCAAAGACAACGACAAGGTCTTTATTCCTTTTGCAATACACTACAAAGTTATGATGGAACAGCTGCGAACGGCTCGCATACGGGTAACACGGCAGTACCACAAGTAAGTATCTTCGAACAACAAGTGGCAGTGCAACCTGGGCATGGATGGCCTGTTTCCCTTTTGCCACGTAACGGCGTAAACTGTTGTATGTCTTGCTTGTTTACTATCTACTTTTAGCATCTAAAATGCGATTTGCCATTTTATTATGTGCCGCGTGTGTTTTGCTGGTCCAGCCAGCCGACATCTGTACGACCTTGGCGGCTGACGAGTCGGATCAAATTGCTGGCGATCCGTTACAGCCGGAATTTGAAGGTCGCACCGTCGCACAGTGGCATCAGATGATTGCTCGGATCGATCCCAATGCCGAACAAGCTCCAGCCACATTGCAAATGTTGCAGCGTATCATGTTGGCCGATTCGCTGCCCCAAGTGGTTCGCCGCGACGCTGCGTTGACGTTGGGTCGAATTGGATTGCCCGCCAAAGACGCCGTTCCGTTGTTGGCCAAGTTGTTGGAGTCGTCGGATTTGGAAACCAAAATCTGGGCCGCTCGATCTCTGGCACTGTTTCGCAAAGTTGCCGCGCCGGCGTCGCCGCAACTGGTCCAAATGCTCATGGATGCGGAAATTGATCAACTGTATCGGCAAATTCCGTTGGAATCGCTCGGCATGATCGGAGCGACGCATCCGGATGTCATCCCGGCTTTAGCGTCGCTGTTGCGAGAACTGGCGGCGCATGGCGACGACTATACCAGCCAATTCAAAGCCAACGTGATTGAAGCAGTTGGCTTGGTTGGTCCGGACGCAGAATCGTTGGTGCCGTTGATGGTTCGCATGCAACGCAGTCGTACTCAACAGGAGGCTGAAAACGTACGTCTCAAGTTGGCGGAAGTCCCAGGACGCCTAAAATCGTCAGGAGCGTTTGCCATTCATTCGCTGACGGAAGCCTTGTTAGCGGACAAAGCCGCAGCCGTGCAAGACGCCGCCGCCATTTCCTTAGGCCAGATCGGAGACGCAGCGATGCCGATGCTGACGCAGTTGGCCGAACACTCGTCGGCCGAGATTCGTTGGCGAGTTGCGCGTAGTCTTGGCGAACCGGAAACGTCTGATTCGTTGGCCAATCCGCTGCTTGCCAAATTGCTTCAGGATGGAAACCAGCTGGTGCGAATTTCTGCGGCCGAGTCTTCGCAACTTCGCATCGAAAAGAATGCGCAGTCCTTGGATATCGCCATCGATCTGCTTGGTTCGGACGAACGCCAAATCCGCATTCGTGCTCAACGGTTACTGGTGCAAGCCCAAAGTCGATTGACACAACCGCACCGTCAACGGCTTCTACGTCTAGCCGCGGAGCCTTCGTTGAGTCGGGCTCAGCGACGCGTGGTCTCGGAATTGCTTGAGAAGCTGGAAAGCAACTAGTGGCACGTAGTCAAACGCTAGTTGACAATTCCTAATTGCAGCAACCCTAGCCCGGTTGCCAGCGGAATCAGACGATCTACACCGTTGGTGAAACCTTGTTCTAACACGTCTCCGGCGCGTTTGATGGGCGTGGACGGAACCAGCACGATATCCGAATCTCGGAGCCAGATTTCGTCAGACGGAATGGGCCGTTTGCCCAGAATGGCACCTCGTAGGTCAATCAGCGTGGCCATCAGCCGCCAATCTTCACCTCGCCGAAAGACGACAATCTGCCGCAAATTGCCGCCGTTCTGCGTACCTTGAGCCAAGGCCAACGCTTGCATGACGGTGGTGGGGCCAACCAAATCGTAGCGTCCCGGTTGGGTCACGTTGCCCAAGACGTAGATAAACCGAGGAGCTCGGCGCGAAAGAATCGGCGTCACTTCGATGCCTTCGGTTATGTTTCGATAGCGAGCGTCGATTTCGAATTTAATTTCGTCCAAACTGAGTCCTTGCACCGGGACCGAGCCGACCGCTGGAAGTTGCACTGTTCCATCTGGCGAAACAACCAGTTTGACGGACTGCCCACCGACACCGCTTCGATTGTCCACCGTGTTGCGGAGATCCAGCAGTTTGGTGTTGACCTGCATGGGCGTTACTGTGATGGCCGGGGTTCGAAAATACTTGGTGTAGCGTTCTTCAAGGTCTTCTTCCAATTCCGCCATGGTGCGCCCGGCGGCACGGATAGCTTTCACCAGCGGCAACGTGATGGTTCCGTCGGGTTGTACAATCACGTTGCGATCCAGATCTTCATCCGCCAACGATTCTACTCGCACTTCATCTCCCACGTTTAATTCGTAGGGGTGACCGATTTCTTCGCGAGTTAGTCGATAGACGAATGTGATTTCATCGTCAACACGAAGTCGATATTCCGGCACGTGACTAGGCCTGGATGGTCCTACATATTCGCCATGAGCCACGGACTGCCACGGAATAGGGCGATGATCATTCCAACGCAGTTCTCCCATTCCGTTTCCGTCTGCGCAATCCACGCCCTGGATGGGACACGTGCGACACGGTTCGCAGCCGGCTGGACTTGCTATCAATGCCGAATGGGCTCCATAGTATTCTTGGCTGTCAGCGGAACCGGTCCAGACAATGCAACATAACAGCGACAAGTTCACAATCGCGTGTTGGTGATGAAATGGGAAAGGCATGACGACGAATCCTATCCGGCTTGTTGTCTGAGTGGTAAATGCTTTTGGAATGGTGCGAAGCTACTTAGTACGGCGAATTTCCCTGGCTCCGTTGTCGGCCGAAACGACCGTAGCGAACTTCCGGCTGTGGCGTGTTCTGGTAGGCAGGTGGCGGCACGTTGGCAGCAGGGCTGGTGGCGCGAGTGACTGCCGGTCCCATGGGAGTTGACGCCACGCTGCGTCGTGTAAATTCTTCCTGCGATACCCAGTCAATTCCACTGTTGTCAAAACCGCCGATGGCTTGCTGAGCCGCGTAGAAGCGACTCTGCGCCGATTGTGCGTACTGAGTTTCACCCAGCCGAGCATGCACGGTGGCCAAGTTCTTCCAAACAACCGGTTCACAATTAGGAAGTTGCGCACACCACTGGAATAGTCGTTTCGCTTCTTGTAGGTCGCCTCGTTTGGCACACAGCACGGCCAGTTCGTGTGATGCAACCAGGTTGGTTGGTGCGATTCGAGCTGCCGCGCGGAAAAAAACCAAAGAACGATTGTCGACCGTCAATTCGTCGCTGTCAGCTCCCAAATGCGGCTGTAACTTCCCTAAGGCAACCAGAGCGTCCGCACTGACGTTCTCTCCTTTTAGTGCGTCAGATAGCCTGGATTCGGCAAAGGCCAAGTACTGCTGGGCGGCACTGGCGTACGACATCGATTCCAAATCGGCTTGGCGAAGAATCCGAGTTCGATGTCCGTCGACGACGTCTGGTAATTTGGCAACGCCTTTGCGAATATCACCGATCTGACTGAAATCGCTGGTCTCTTCTAACGCTCGCAATCCTTCGTTTAACGCTTGAACGTGTTGATTGCCGCCGCTCAGCGCGTCCTTGTTGCGAGCAATCGTGAGGATGGCTCGATCCAGTTCTTCACGAGCGGCAAACACAGCACCTCGATTTCCCATATCGATAGAACGTTGCACTGCTTTCAAGACGGAATCAACTACATTGGCGGATAGCGGAGCTGTCTGACCTACCACTCCTAATTGTTCCGTTCGATCTGTGGGAAATGCGGATTCGACATCTTGATCTGCCGGTTCGTCCCATTGCGAACGATCCGTCTTGGACGCCAAACGATAGCGTTCTAGAAGCGACATCGAATCGTCTAAGCGGGCAACGGAATCATCGCCTTTTCTGGCGCTGGACGGAGACTGGCTGGCGGTCCGTGCATCCGGGCCCAGCAACGGTAGGCGATACAATTGGCTTGCGGAATATTCGCGATGATGACCCACGTCGCCGGAGGTTGAATTGAGCGGCGGAAGCAATGACTGTTCTTCTGCAGCCAATGGCAAGAGTGCCCCTAGGCTTGTCGAAATGCCCAAGAGCCATGCGAATCCATTTCGTGCCTTCATGTTTGTCGAATCCATTCCTGGTGGGTAGCGAGCGATCCTTCTCGATTAATACCATCGGAACGCATGCGATGCTTTCGATGATGAAATCCCCTGAAAATGCTGGCACTGACCGATATCGCATCCGGACAAAAGGCAGAGCTCATATGGCTCGAACAGTTCGCAGTTTTACGCCTGATCACTTTATCCAGCAAAGTTTAACGAGTATCCGCCGGCGAATTGTCTTTGCTCGCTAGCGGTCGTCAGGATGACGTGTCGCGGTTACCTGGCTCGGCTGAAAAAGACGCAAATTCGGCAACATTAAAGTTCTGCCGGAGATTTCCGCCGGAAAATTGACAGAGAGAATGGGTTAACGTTCGCGAGTCATACTGCAAGTGCGTTCAATGACAGAATCGCCCATAAAAAGTGGAGCGAGAATGGTGTTGTCTTTGAACGAAACACTGACTTCCACGGCAACGTTTTCGCTGATGGTGTCTAGATTCTTGGGCGTCACTTCCACACCGGCTTGGCCAATTCCGCACGTGCCCAAAATCTGTCGAGCGGCGGTGATGCATTCGTCCGCTTGAGCGCCAGGAATGATTCCGGTTCGAGCTCCTTCATATGCGGCGGCCTCAGCCGTGTGCATCATCATGTTCGCTCGGCCTAATTCAAACGCGGCAAAGACAAACAGGAACAGCACCGGAATGGTGAAGGCAAATTCGACCGTGGTTACACCTGAACGTGGACGACGAAAAGCAAATCGGTTCATAAGGAGTTCACTCGCAATTATCATATTCGTGTCGCGGCAGTTTTTTGGGCTGTTGTCAAAACCCGTTTGTACACAAGCACCAAATTTGACTGCGAACGGTACACAACTATTCGACCAACAAAACCCCGATCGCTCGAGCAATCTCTTGGAAGGCTTCTCGCAATTCTGCGGCATCATCTGCATGGACGTGAATGCCGCCGCCTAGGTCTGCTACCGTTTTCATTAACGCTTGGTTGGCACCAGAACTGAACGTAATGGTGTGTACGGTTTGGCCTCGAGCCACCGCGGTACTTACCGTTTGATCAGGGCCCAATCCAGTGTTGTGGTTCCCGTCCGTCATCACGACGATGGACTTATTGGCGAACGCACGACGATTGGTGTCGTTTTCCAATGAAAAACTGCCGTCCAACAGTCCCTGGCCAATGGCCGTCAGACCGTTGGCGGTCAAATCATCCACGGAATTCAGAATTCGATTGAAGTCGTCCGTCAGCGCAATATCGCGGCTAGAACTGGTCGAGTAGGTTGAAAGCGAAATCATGGCGTTGGGGCTAGTGAGTTTGACTTCGTCAATAAAGGCTTCGACTGCATCTTTCAACGCGTCCAACCGAGTCAATCCGCCGCCGACACTGCTGGCCATCGAACCCGATCGATCCAAGACCAGCGCAATGTCTCGAATGGTGGTGACTGCGGTGGCAACTTGTGTCGGCCGAAAGTCGGACTGTCCAAACATTTTGGCGAAGAACAGCGGCACCGGTCCGCTTAGCGACGTCGCATCGCGCCGGCCGCTAACTCGCACCGCACTGACGGGATCGAGTCCGGGAACGAAGCGAAATTTGCCGTCGACTGCCAGTTCTTGGCCGCCCAGTTGAATATCGGCAGCGGCCAGTTCCAGCGGCTTTCCGGCAACTTGATTTCGTGCGCCAATGGCAATGGCTGCCGCAATGGCCTGTGATTCGTCCTGCGTTCTGGAAAGTTCCTCCGCGCCGGCTCGCGCTGCGGCATCGGTGGCGGTTCGCAACTCTGCTCGAACCAAATGCATGTACGCCACGTCGATACTAAAGACCACGCCGATCAAGATGATGACCAAGACAATGGCCACCATGATCAACATTGCGCCGTGGCGTGGGGCTTTGCGGTTCCAGCCGTATTCGGGTCGGTGCATGATACTTATTCTTTCAGCATAGTGGCTTGAACTTCAATGGTCTTGCCCTGGAACGGTCCAAACGGAATGATGCTCTTGGCGTCACTGGGCGCCGTAACGGTAACCGTCACCGGAGTTCCTCGATCCAACGATTCCACATCAGACGGACTGATACCGATGTTGGTGCCGGCAATGTTTCGGAACGAAAGTACTTGGTTTCCCTTTTCGAGTGCCAACGTCTTGTCACCGTCGGGTCGAACTGATTCTTTGACCACTTCGTACGCTGATTGCACCAATGCTTGTCGCAAGAAAATCATACTGGCACCTTCGATAGCGCCGATGACTAAGACTGCCAGTACGGGCAGGGTCAGCGCAAGTTCCACCGTGGCGGTACCATGTCGCTTGCGTTTAGACAGCACGTTGGTTCGAAACAGGTTTTGCTTCATCACGTGATTCGATCCTTTGTGCTAGGGCGTGGACGTGGTCTGATCGGACTGGGACTTCAACTTTTCGCTTAGACGATTGAAATCGGCCGACAGTTCTTTCCAAAAATCGTTGTCTCGGAAACTCAACTGCTGGACCTCTTGCCCATCGGCCAGTTTGCGCAGTTCCGTACGGAATCGCAGCATCGGTCCGCTGAAGCGGTGACTTACTTTGATGGTGTCGTAAACGAACGACGGAACCAGTCCCACCATCAACAGAAAGAAAAACGCATGCTGTGAAATCGCCGCTGCCAAGTGCCCACCGATGCTTCGGTTTGGGTCACCCATAAAAAATTCGAGCGCTACGATACTGACCGTAGACGCAAGGAAGAAGACAAACCAATGCGTGATGATGCGACGTGCTAAGAATCCTTGCACAGCCGAATCGACATATTTCTGAGACCGCTGTTTTCGAGCCATCTATTTGTTTCTCCGTTCGACACGCGACACGTTGGATGTAGGACTACGCAAGGTTAGGTCACAACTTACGAAGCACAGTCCAACCGGGGTGGACGCCACGTTTCCGCTTGATCTTTGATGCGTGACATGTTGGGCTAAATGGGCTGAGTTTGCCTCTTGTGTTGCATTGTCTGGAATTCCGGATTCTATGCGTCGATTTGTATCTACGGATAATCCACGTTGTATGGAATTAGCGAGTAATGACATGAAGTCGACCAAACTAAGCGTAACACTAGCCCTGCTGGGCCTAGTTGTATGCCAGCAACTAGCGAACGGACAAAACTACTATCCTGTAGGCAATCAGGGTAGCCTTCCCGCTCCGCCATTGCCGGCGTATCCGACGGTTCAGGCTCAGGCAGCGATGCCGATGCACGCAGACGCCATGCCGCCATCGGTTTTGCAGGCGTCGCCACAACCGATAGCACCATCCATGGGTGCATCGCAACCGGCGCCGTACGTTGGACCATCGATGCCGGTTCCCAGCGGCCCACCCATTTCGATGCCGGCACCCAGCGGACCACCGGTCACCATGCCCGCGCCCATGGTTGCTGGACCACAAGTTGGACCACAAATTGTGCCGTACACCATGGACGGTGGTTGCAGCGATCCTGGTGGCTATACCATGGGCTGTGATTCCTGTGGTGATCTGTCGGGAGCCTGTGGCTGCGGGATCGGTGGCGGAATCCTTAGCGGATCTGGCCTGTTCGGCGGATTGGGCATGGGTGGCGGTCTTTCCAACCTGTTTGGGAACGAAGGCTATTGTCGACCTTCGCGAATTTGGGCCAGTGGCGAATATTTGCTGTGGTGGAACAAAGGACGAGACCTCCCGGCATTGGTAACCACTTCGCCGAATGGTACGGCTCAAGCTGACGCCGGAGTGCTGGGCGTTCCGGGAACCAGCGTCTTGTTTGGCAACGATCAATATGGACGAGACGCCGAGTCGGGCCAGCGATACACCGTGGGTTTGTGGTTGAATAGCCTACAAACGCTAGGTGTGGGAGGTCGATTGTTCAGCCTAGGGCCACAGGACGTATCCTTCTCCAGGTCATCCACCGGAGACCCGATCTTGGCGCGACCTTTCTACAATGTGGATCTGGCTGCCCAAGATTCCTTGTTGATTGCCTATCCAGGAATCAATGAAGGTGGCGTTAATGTCAATTATTCGACGGAAATTACCGGCCAAGACGTCTATCTTCGCAAGCTCCTGTACTCAGGATACTGCAACCGGATTGACTTCATTGGTGGTTATCACCACACCACGATTGACGATTCGCTGCGAATTAATCATTCGTTTGCCATTACCGATCCATCGCACGTACCGCAAGGAACGACGATTGATTCTCGAGACGTTTTCCGAGCAGAGAACGAATTCAACGGTGGTGAAATCGGTTTGATTTCCGAATCAGAAGACGGAGCACTCAGCTGGAACATGCTGGCTAAGGTCTCGTTTGGCGAAATGGCTCAGCGCATGTCCATCAGCGGTGCCTCGACCACCACGGTGGCAGGGTTTGGTTCGGCTAGTAGCGATTGGGGCCACATGGCCTTGCCATCGAATATCGGTACTTACGAACGTAACGAATTTGCGTTCGTTCCCGAAGTGGCGATGAGCGTACGCTATAATCTAACAAGCCAGCTCCAATTGTCGGTAGGCTATTCGATGATCTACTGGTCGAACGTGCTGTTCGCGGCGGACGGCGTCGACACGTCGATCAACGCAACGCAAGTCACCGGCGGATTGGTGGGTGAAGAACGGCCTGTGTTCCGCTTCCCCACTGAAGAAAAATCGTTCTGGACGCAAGGCCTAAGCTTCGGCTTGCACGGTCGCTTCTAGGACACTTCGCCTATTCGTCCGCACAACGTTGGACAAACTCGCGAAAGGAGCTGGAAACATCCGGCTCCTTTTTTTCGTTTTAACGCCCCGACATTGCACGAGTCTTTCTTCATGAACCAAGACGTCTCAGCGGAACGAATCATTGCCATTGGAGACATTCACGGATGCAACACGGCTCTTCATGCCCTACTAGATGCCATCGCTTTAACTGATCGAGACATCTTGGTGCCGCTGGGTGATTATGTGGATCGAGGTCCCGACAGCAAAGGAGTGCTCGATACGCTGATTCGATTAAAAGCGGAATACGATGTTCGGCCGATTTTTGGCAACCACGAAGAGATGATGCTGACGGCGTTGGAGGGCAATCCGCCTCATGATTGGTTGCGTTACGGCGGCGTGGAAACATTGGATTCGTACGGTTTTTCCGGCGACTTGGGAATTGTCCCCGAACGTCACGTCGAATTCCTTCGCAACTGTGTAGACTATGTGGAAACGGACAAACATATTTTCTTGCATGCGAATTACATCTACGACGTGCCGCTAGATCGACAAGATGAATTCCAGCTACGTTGGCGTTCGCTGATTGACGAAATGCCCGGGCCGCACATGAGCGGCAAGATTGCCGTCGTCGGTCACACGCCGGACAAGACTGGTGAAATCCTAGACGTTGGCTTTCTGAAATGCATTGACACGTTTTGCTACGGCGGACAATGGCTCACCGCCCTGGACGTCCTGACCGGGCAAGTCTGGCAAGCGAACGACCAAGGCGAACTGCGACCGTAACCGGTAACGCACCATGTTCTTTGGTCATTGTTATTGCACGAGTCGTTGGTCTATCAGTGTTTGGACGTCCGCAGGCATGGCAGGACGAAGTTCCAGCAGTTGTGATTTCGATTCCAGCGTTCCCAAGGCGCGAATTAAATTGTCAGCAGCCGCATATTGGGTTGTGCTCTCGATGCGTGTAACAAGATGTTGCAAACTTTGAGTTGCGTCAAAAGACAGGTTTGATTCCAGTGTGCTAGGTATAAACGGCCAGTATTCAGTAATGCCTTCATCTAGCCGGGCCAACGCCGCCTGCCTCGCCGAAAATGCGTCGGATTGAAGCTGGACGATTAGATTATCAAACTCCGCGCGTACACGCTCTTTTCGCAGATGTGCCGCCACCATTTGAACGAATTCATGCTGACCAAATCGAACCGGTCCACGAACTCCAATTTGTTCCAAGACCGGCAGCAGACGCTGATCGACCAAGTCGATTTCGGACCGATAAAGTGATGCCAGCGAATCTGCTTGACGGTTGACATCGCCGTCCTGATCACTCATGTACAGCCGCAATCGGCGGTCCGGATGTTGGTTAAGCATGACAGTTCGATCCTTCGAATCAAAATGGATTCGCATGAGCCCGTTTTCCTGAAGATGAATGGTAAGGGCCGTGGGGATTGCGTCCCCCAATTCCTGAATCGTGACGACACGACCGGCAGCCCCCAATGATCGAATTTCTACCGTCCCTTGGTCGCGAATTCGAAAACCGTGTAGCGTTAAATCTGAACTGTCGTATTCGGCGATATTGTCGATTGAAACGTTACAACGTTGCCGCAGGTATCGTCTCATTTGTTGGGCCAAGTCACTCTGGTCAGCCGCCACGTCAAATAAACCAAGCTGTAATCGATTCCTCGCGTCGGGGTGTAGCAGAATGCTTTCGGGAACATTCGCATCGCGAAGCAGTTGATAGACGGCCTGCTTGGACGAATTGAAACCTTGGTTGCGTTGCCAAGCGGTTTTGTCCCATTGCAAAGATCCTTCTGCAGTCCAATCCAACTGGACCAATCGTTCAATATATGGCTTCATCAAATGAAGCAGACCTTTCTGAAGATCCTGAGGTCCGAGTTCGCGGTGCCAAGGATCCTGCTGCAGAATCTTCGCAGAAGTATCACCCAAAGGATGGCTGAACATGGCTAGTCCGTTGCGACCACGAGGGTAACTCACGAAACGGCCCGCATCAAAGCGTAGACCCGGTTTGGGAAGCGTCAGTTCTTTCTCCGGGATGGGTGCCAAGGGTGGAACGACATGCTGTAGTGATTCAATCTGGGCGTATTTTTCTGACACTTTCGTTCGTACGTGTTCAATGTCGCCGTACTTTGACATCATCGCGTGGTAAGATCTGGCCCACACCTCATTTTGAAAAGTATCTGTCTGCATTTCTGTGTTAAACGGCCATAGCCATAATTCGTCCCACAGAACCTCTAATTCCAATTGCCTTGTCTGGCACCATTTCAGTTCGGCCGCAGCGAATCGATTATCGGACTCACGGACAACGGACGTCAGCCGGTCAATTTCGGAAACCAAGTGCTTGTGTTCACGTCGCATGGAATCTGCCAGTGCCGTGACATTTCGCCAGCCCGAATTCTCGTTTGCCGCCGTAGTTCTAGCTAACGCACCGTCCGCCGCCTCTAGCCATTCGCGAAGTGCCTGGTCGGCGTCCGTAACTCTCGTTTGGCGAACCGATTCTGGTTTCGAAGCAAACGCTTGGTACGCCGCGATGACCACGGATCCGTCATCCAACGTCATGCCCAACGCAACTTGACCAGCGTCATTCAGCCCACGAATCCGCGCGTTAGAGATATGGTTTCGTCCGCACAACCGTAAGTCTTTGATCGTCCGATTCTGGCTTCCCACCGCGACTACATCACTTGTCCGCGCCAAGAGGCGTTGTTCGCCCGAAACAGCATCCGCCACCCACACGCCCAAATCATTTGACTCGCTGACGTCCTTGCCTTCCAACCGAGCTGCAAATGCAATCTGATCACTATTGTTCAGCGTTACGCTGGGAAACGTCGCATCGCGGCCGCTCCTCGGATTTTGTTTTGCTCGTTTGAAAACCGCTGTCGTTTCCGGCGCTGACATCCCTTCCATCACAATAGTCTTAACCTGACTTGGCGAACAGAAATATAGGCTGCTAATACTATTTGGAAAAAGGGCCGGATAAGAAACGACGTTTCCACGGCGGTTAATATCCAAATGCACTACGCCAATGGCACGCCCTGCTTGTTGGTCGTTTAGTACAACACGAGTGCCTTCGGTGGGATCGACGGTTACGATACCGATATCGGGCGAAGATCGAAATGCCAGATGGCCGTAGTCACTCATCACTAAGTTTTCGAACCGCTCTGGCTTGGTCTTGGCCTGACCAATCGGCTGAATGAGCGAAGCGACTTCCACAGAAGTTTGATAAAAGCGAATGACCTGTTCGCCACAAAGCAAATCGCCTCGCGTGTTTAGCTCGGCGTTCAGAGACCGGAAACCAGAAAGACTCTCCAACGGCTTGTCTTTGACAAAGCAGCAGAACAGACCGCTCGGCGGCTTGGACAATCGAAACCAGACTGCGGCCGGTTGCTGATCGCTGATTCCAATCAGGCAATCAAACGGCCAAAGTGCTTCCTCCGTTTGTTCGGCGCCAAACGCTTGTTTCGAAATGTACACAGTGTGTAGTTGGCGTTCGGAATCAAAAAACCAGAGTCCGCGAACCGATATTTTATCGCCGACACCTCGTACCACAAACGCGACTTCGCTCCGTCGATTGAAAGCCAAGCATTCGCACACCAGCTCCGTCGCCTTCGTTGGAAATCCTGGTAACGACTCGAATCGAGCTACCCTCTCGGCCGGTTCGCCCTGCTGCGACAGCCAGATCCCGTTTTCGTCCGAGTTCGAACTGCTGCTGACCGCAAACGCGATGTCACCTTCAGAATTAACACCTGGTCCTTCAACCACCGCGCCGGTCTCAAGTTTCTTCACTATCGACAGGGTTTCATCGGCATCGGCAGGGTTGCAGATTGCCAAGCAGGTGACCACGCAGAAGAACTGGCAAATTGCCCAGCGAAAACAGGAAACGTCGCGTTGCATTGGATCGATCGACATCGTTGTACTCCCCTGTCTGTATAAAGATGCGGCAGTCGAACAGCGCACAGTCACATGTTCGACACGAACAACATGGTTTCAATCGTAGCAGAACCGGGACGCGCATGTGCCCCTTTTTTCCGTCGCAGATGTGTGACTGTTCATGACCATCCAAATGCCGGCGCTACCAACGGAAAACTTCGGAAAGGACTGAAAACGCCGAGGCACCAAGGGCGCGGAGAGGAGATCGGCTGAATTCTCTGGGCAGTTGGTTGGGAACCTGCGCCTCTCGGCCGGTCAAAAATCTACGGTGTATCGGCAAACGCCGGCGGCCATCGACTGCGAGTCAAACGAAATTGGATTGCATCGAGTACGAAAACGTGCCATTTAGGCCACGAGCGTGCGTGCAACAGGCCATGACGGACGGATCGATTTCCAGCAGATAGTCGGCCTGACGATGCCAAACCTTTTTGAACAATTGAACGAATGGCCGGCCTAACAAGACGGGCGTCGAACGTGCGTCTTTGATGCGGTAGTTGTCCAAATGGTCCGTGCGATGAAATGTCAATTCGAATGAAGTGGTTACCTTGGCAACCATATCCAATTCGCTCGCTTGGCACCGCAATGCAATCTTGCGACCGCCGACGTGACCCAACGCATTCGCCACCACGTTCGGAATCAAATTGCTGGCCTTGGACGGCTCCAGCACAGCGGGCAACCACTGAGTCTTCCCAGCAGCCGTGGGCGTGCCAATGCATAACACGTGCACGTGCCCTCGAGGATGACTGGCGGCAACCCATTTGGCGTGTAGCATCACCATTTGAAACCTCGCGCCGAAAACCTAGCCTAATGCGGAATCATGATCAAACTGAAAACAATGCCTCTATTACTATTAACGAAACGGTCTGTCACGATTTTTCAAAGGGCAGTTTTGTCGCGAACAACTGG
>JAGQOZ010000358.1 GCA_020426955.1 Planctomycetales bacterium | reverse complement strand
TATCTTCGGCTACGGCACTCACTACTTGGAAACAATCGGCGAAGTACTAATTGAACAAAACGTCGATCTAGTTTTGGTTGGCGATTCCCATGCGTACGCGTGGTCGTATCCCGTGACCGGATTTGGCGACAACAATGCGGACGGAAAAATCAATCTGGATGAAATCCAAGTTGATTCGACATCTGACTTTGAGTTTGTCAAAGGCGATGGATTTGTCCAAACGATTGTCGGCGTGGCGGGACGAAACCTTCGCGACGACATTACCTATCCGCATCCGGCTTTGGCCAGCACGTACAGCACCGTGGCTTCCAACGGTACGAACCGAGCATTCCCGTCGGAATTTGGGTTTGCACAGATTCACGTGTCGGATCAAGAATTAGTGGTGCAGTATATTTCGGCCGAATCAGGAAACATTGTCGGCGATACAAATGGAAACGGAATTCGTGACGCGGGCGAAAATGCGTTTGCGGAATTTCGAATCGTCGATCCATCGACGTCTATCAACATCGACCTGAATGATGACGGTGTTGTCGACGCCTTGGACATTGACGCTCTGTGCGTCGCCATAATGCAGGGCCAACACGAAGATGCGGTCGACTTGAATCGTGATGGGGAAGTCAACAAGGACGACTACCATTTCATGCTAAATGATCTAATGAAGATTCAGCCCGGCGACGCCAATTTGGATGGCGTTTTTAATTCGGCCGACCTAGTGCTTGTCTTTCAAGCCGGTCGATTTGAAAACGATTTCCTTTCCGCCGGCTGGCAGCAAGGCGACTGGAATTGCGACGGCAAGTTCGGTTCGAGTGATCTGGTCCTGGTGTTTGCGTTAGGTCTTTACCAACCGTAGTCTGGCGCATTCTGAGTGTTCTAGACTTCTACACTTGTTTCACGAGGTGTTTCGCTGCGACTGTGGCGAATAAAAGACCGGATTGGCCGTTGATAATGGTCTCGTAGAATGCGACGCAGTTCAAGCGAATCAAGTCGAGCAATTTCGTAGAATTCGAATCGTGACTCTGGTTCGCTTTTCGCAACAATGCCAAATTGGTATGCACCTCGTTCTCCCGGACTGAGATTGTCTTCCATTTTCAGGTACGAATTCACGAGTATCGTGAAATATTCAATTTGCGGTTGTTCCAAGATGACGCCAAACCGAGGCAGCGTTACAGCTTGATTTTCCAGGTCGAACAGCGCACAGTCGGCCTGGCTTTGCGAATGCCTTTGAAGAGCACAGAGAACAGCCCATGTCGCCGTCGCACAAAAACACAGAAACACGACGAAAGCTGGTTCTGGACGAGGCGTATCAGGGATGAAAAACAGGGAAAGTAGCACCAAAAGTGGAAGCAACAGACAAGCAGCGGCTAGTTTGAGCGGAAGTTGCTGAAATGAAATTCTGACCGCTTGTTTCGATGTATGCGTTAGAACGGGTTCCGCTACCGTTGGGTGCGTCACCAGCATCGCGTCGACAACCTGTTGGAGTGTCGGGTTCGAACCAAGATTGATTGGCGTCAATGTCTTCATGTCGTTAACGGTTGTCTGTTGCGAAATAGTATTTGATGTCTGAGCGAATCCCTGTGGGGCTGCCCGGGTTGCTTGCAGCCGTCAGGTCTGTCGGACGCTTTTTTCTTGTTTGCTGCAGTGACGATTAAAGCTGAATTCAAATTCACGCCAGCTGCGGAGACAAATTCGCTGTTCATTTGTCTCAATTCGAGGCGATTCTTAGGTTGCCGCGAAGAAGGAACCTCGCAACGACTGTCATTCTTCCGTTGTGAAGATGACGACATGTTGTCACATGCATTTCAAACTGGGCGGTCTTCAATTCGAACTGACCAATGCTCTCAATCACCTAGCACGGAGACTTCGACGCTAACTTCCTCTTGGGCAAGAATTTGATCCGTAGCGTTACAAACTAGCCATAACCGCATCGAGATTTCCGTAGCACGACGTGACACTTCCTTTCTGCTCCAAAATGTCACTATACGACATTTCTTGTGGTCAATTTCGCGATAGTTGTTGACGGGTTTATCTTCGACTAGTCGTCCATCCCTCCAACGAAGCATGATCTCTGTATCGCGAATTCTTCCACCTGTTCCATCATCAAACTGGTATTTCCAAAGGAACTCTAGATAAATCGGCATTTCTTCATAGGGGGACCAAACCGAGACCTCGTAGTGGTTTGATCTACTTACGGATTCTTTAATTGAGGTACGCGACGACTTCAGAGTTGCGACTTCAAGCCTCGATGACGAATCCAGTCGCAATGCGCGAGGGCGTTGAAAAGCCTTCCAACCCTGAAAAGCGACGGCAACCCATGCTACAAACAACAGAATCGTTGAAAGGCGAAACTGGCGATATTGAGCAACACTCCTCAAACGAACGTCTCCCCTAGGCGGCTCATACACTCCCTCGGTTGGCATCCCCTCTTTTTCAACGAAATCAACAAGCTAGCTGGGGTCAGCCCGATTAGCCCCTGTTTTCGGTTTATCGAATTGACGAGTAATGGCATCAAGTTCTTTTCGGTAACAGGCCGAAGCGGTAAAACGCTTCCCTGCGCGTCGAATCAGCAGAAGAAACCGACACAATCTTAGATGCCTTTTCTTTGCGTTGCGCTCCAAACTGCAGATCTCGCTGCTGCCCGCGAAAGTCCCGATCGGTTGTAAATCTTAGATGCCTAGAACGTATCCGCTTGTTTGATATACGCTGTCTCTTGGAGCGTTATCACTCAGATAGCCCCTTAATTCCAGGTGGATCCATCGAGATTGGGAGCAATAGACCGTAGAACCGCGTCGACCCAGGCGACAAACGACTGTTAACTTCGGTCTTTGCTAACGTGATGCCATAAATCCTAAAGCTAATCGATGTCGCCTCAGCATAATGATCCCTGACAGCAATAAAGTCAACAATAGAGAACCAAATCAATGCAAATGCGACGATCACGGATGTCCTCCTGGCACTCCTGCAATAGCGGAGCATGCAGAACAAAGCCATAGCGACAGACATCCCGATCCCCGAAACGAGGCCACACTGTCGCCAAACGCCTATTGCTACCGCAATTGCTCCTAGGAAGTGCAAAAGACCACGGATCGAAAAAGCCACCCTTCTTTCTGTATTAAATATTGTCCCCAAACAAACCTCCATCCTCCATTCTGTTGTCATTTCTGTTTGCTCCACTTAGTGTATTAATGTCAACCTTAGATGCCTGTCCTTTATGTTTAGCGTTTAGCAAAACACTTGGGGATGCCTTGAACAGCGCCTACTATTCTGCATCCGACGCGCCACTTACGGTAGCATTCTGGGTCCAGCTTGTGCCATTCTATAGGAATCCACGAGGCTAACTGGATTACCACCTACAAATTCGAGCAGGTTTCTTCTACTTCCATCGACTTTAGATGCCTGCCTTTTACGTCCCGGACTATTGGCAGATCTTAAGCCCATCACTGTCCACGTCAGTTTTCGTGAGCCGCTTGTGTTTTCCGCGCCCTCGCACGGTCAGCAGCCGCCGACATTTCAACGAAGAGCGCATCTGCGAATTTTCGAGTCGCAATCGACTTGTTCGAGTGTGTCAAGCAGACCGTCAAAGCACAAGAATTACGATTAGGGGTAAGGCGGACATCGACCAAGACCTTTTCGCTATCGACAGCGCCTTCGTACCAAATGCCATTCCGCCTCTGCTTCGTCGTAGAAACAGTCATACCACGGTCCATTAAAATTGTGGCCATCGCTGCAATAAGCGATTCACGTTCACCGACAGAACTGGTGACAGTCGAAAAAACTACCTCCTGTTGAGTACCACTAGAACAACCGGGAATTGCGCTAGCGCATATCAAAAGTGTTGCGAAGCGTCTAAACATCTCGACCTCAACTAAACTACGTGGCGTCAGACCCCACGAAATTGACGGGTAATGGTATCAAGTTTTCCTGCGAAATCGTATCCGTATTCGACGCGTGAAACATCCGCCGTGCTGTTGTAACTGTCCCAGACGTATTGTCGCATAGCTGCGATGCATATGACAGAAGTAGCAGGCAGCTTTGCCGAAGTAGCACCTTTTTTCCCGCTGCCAGCGACAGATTTGACACGTCAGGGTGAAACCACTCGCCGGACTGACGGACGCAGCTTGCATCTAAAAACAAAACTCGCCGCGAAACCTTTTTCGCCAACCGAGGTTTCATCTGTATCGCGCGATGGTTCTGGAAAAGTTTCTTGAAACGAAAAGTGTTTTTTGCGAAAGGATATTGAAGATGCTCTCTTCAAAACCTGCGCGGGTATGGGGCGTGTTGGCAATTTTATCTATTAGCAGTGTCGCCTGGGCTCAAGATGGTCGACCGGAGCGGCCTGACCGTCCGCCACGTGTTGCTCGGACGCGTGACGATGATCGCGAGCAAGACAGACCAGGACAGCGAAGCCGAGACGACAAACAACTTCAAGGCCGAAGCCAACGATTTGAATCAGGCGAACGCGGAACGGGGAATCGCTCGAGGCGTCGAGAATCAGACCGAGGTCGTTACGCCGGTCCACCGCGACGGGGACGCAGCGATGCTCCGGAACAATCGCGCGCAGCAGATCGATCACGCCGTCCAGAACGACGCGAATCTGATCCAGCGACAATCCACCTCGGACGTCAGCGTGGCCCAGAAGTTGGTAAACGCGATTCTGACCGCATTGCAACTAGGTCGAACGGCGAACCACAACGTCGACGAGATCAAGGTCGTTCACGCAAACGCAGAAACAGGCCAGAGCGAGTTGGTTCGCTTGAGAGCCGAGAATTCGCGGGAAAAGCATCCCCGTCGCCTCCCCAATTCTGGTCATGGCGAGGCCAAGCGATGCAGCGGCGGTTCGGCGAGTCGCGTTCAGACTCAGTTCGGCAATTCGCGGCCAGTCGAATGGATCGGCCAAGTCGTTACGGATCGGACTCCCTCCAACGCGAAGTAGATCGATTGGCTCGAGCCGTACAGCAACTGCAGCGACAAGTAAATCGCTTGGCTGAACGTCGATAAATCGGGCGCGCTTCCGACCGTCCAACAGGGCGAATGAAAGCAACTCGGTTTGATCTCGCGCCACCGGATGACAAACATGCCTGCAGTAGATGCATGCATTCAGGCAATGATTCCGGTGGCAATTTCTCTTGAAGGAATCGGTCAATGCGAGTACGCTTCCGCAATGAATACCAAAACATGGGTCTCGATATTCCTGGCTACCGCAATCTTGTTGACAGCACGTATTGGTCAGGCCGACGTGGTACTTTTGCAAAATGGCAATTTACTTAAAGGCGAAGTAACGCAAGCGGACGCCAAGGTTTCAGTAGATCAGGGATCGTCGCGGATTCGAGTGGACGAAATTGACGTAGATCGAATTTTTCCAACGAGTGTCGACGCATTTCGTTACCTCCGCGCCAAACTCAAGACGCAGGACCTGGAGGGACATGTGCGGCTTGGATTGTGGTGCCTGAAGAATGACTTGAACAATCACGCAGCCGACCAGTTGGTTTACGCTTCTCAATTGGATCCGCACGCTCCATCACTGAAACTGTTGGAATCCCAACTGGCGACGGCGGCCAATGGTAGCAAAATTGGCGGCATGACGGTTCTACCTACAGCGCCGGACTTGCCTGACAACAATGTGTTGACGGACGACGACATGGAACGGCTAGAGACTGTACCGCAAAGTGACATCGCGTTTTTCACTCGGCAAATCCAACCGATATTGCTCAACCGCTGTTCCGACGCGAAGTGTCACGGTAAGGCATCAGATAATGACTTTCATTTCGAAAACGCGCCCTATGCTTCGGCCAGAAAAGATTACACCAGTCGCAATCTGCTGGCGACCTTGAACCACATGAATTCGGAACAAGTCAGCCAAAGTTCGTTACTGGTCAACGCGCGCACGCCTCACGGCGGTGCCAGTGAACCACCGATTTCGCCGAACGAAGTCCAACTGCTAGAACGCATTGTGGCATGGATTGGTCGTTTCGCGCCGATTGATGCGCCCACAGCTACCGAACCGCCGGGGCTACTGGCCATTGACACCAAGAATGCTAAACCCATTGACGGGTCCAAGGTTGACCTAAACGCACGACAGGCGACTCATTCGGTTCCAGTGAACCAACCAAAAAAAACTTCGGCCAGGACTGCGTCTGCCGTAACAGAACAGGTCGAAACGCACGAATCTCATTCGAATATGTCGAACGACACGACAGCGACAGTTCGATTGACGATGGCAGATCCTTTCGATCCCAACACGTTCAATCGGCGCTTTCACGCAGACCGCATGGACGAATCAGACCAATAAACCGACGCGGCAACATCGCGAGTGTTTCATCTTTTTGGCAACGATGTTAGTCTTATCAGTCCCGTTGTCCGAAGCTGGCGAACGCATCTGGGCAACGTGTTTTCCATTCCTGTGCAA
>JAGQOZ010000357.1 GCA_020426955.1 Planctomycetales bacterium | reverse complement strand
CCGTTCACCACTTGGTCCGAACCATTGACCAGCGTGATGCTAAATTCGCGATGGGGTAGCAATTTACGAAGTTGATTCGGCAGACAAAATGCAATTTCGGTTCCGCCTGCTCCGGCACCCACCACGGCAACGCGTAAGACGCCATCGTGGTCTCCGGCAGCGGAAAGCAAATGTTGTTGCAAACGTTCCAGAAAGGAAACCATGGGTTTAATCGAGACGCAGTGACTGGCATCATGAATTCGATCAAGCTGACTGGGCACCGAACCAATTCCAACGGACAAAACGTCGTAACCCACGTCCGCTCGTTCCGAAAAACGAATACGCTTGTTGTCCAGATCCAAGCCAGTCACTTCGTCCACAATCAGTCTGGCTCCGACCGCAGCGCACAAGCGAACCAAGTCAATCTGCATTTGCTCGGGCGTATAAATCCCCGCCAGCACGCCGGGCAACATGCCGGAATAGGTGGCGATGGGCGAATTGGAAATGCAGGTGAGCTTAGCGTCGGCAATGGGCTTCATACGCCACATTCGCACAATATGAGCGTTGGTGTGCCCGACACCTAACAGGACGATATCGTGCTTTGGTAGAGTTGGCTCCATGAGATTCGGCAATTCCTGTACAAACGACCTGCGCGAAAGTTGTCATTCTACGAACAACTGGAAACGGCGAAAGTCGGGACTAGCGTCCGTCAATCGCGTACAGTCGTTCGTCAGAACGCAGATAGAGCACGCCATCATCGATGGCAGGCGTTGCGACAAAGCTACCTGGGAGTCGGTTGATAGAAATCAATTCAAATGTGGCAGTAGCTTTAATCACGCAGCACGTTCCCGTGGAACTCAGCGCGTACACGTACCCTCCGCCGGCTACCAGTGAAGCTTGATAGTCACTATCCGGCAGTCGCTTCTGCCAAAACACTCGTCCTGTTCCAGCGTCCAAACATGTCATGATTCCGTCTACGGTAACCAGGAAGATGAGGTGGTCCACCATCACGGGAGCAGAGTGAATCAAGCGACTGTGGTGTTCCCATGACAATGTAAAGGTTAGGTCGTTGGCGTTTGATCGCTTCCAGGCCACTACTGAATTAGATGGTTTCGCTTCAAAATTGGGAAGTGACACAATCATGTCACTGGCCACTACAGGAGTGGCGGACGTCTGCCACAATTCTGTTCGTAGTGCGTCCGAACTCCGCCACGCAACGGTAGCGTCATGCAGATCAAGGGCGAACGTCCGATTCGCAATCGACGCTACCAGACTAACCGGATTGCGTTTGCTGTGATGCTGGTTCGCCAGTACCACCGGAGTCGAACAGACGTCCACCGCTGGCGAAAGTTTGTCTGGCATTCGTCCAACTTGACGCCAGAGCAGTTTGCCGGTGGCCGCGTCCAGTGACAACAACCGGTAGGTCGCAGAATCCGCACTGGTGAGAAACAATTTGCCGTCAATCATGCGAGGCGAATGAGTGATGATGACGTTGCTTCCCGGCGCTGTTTCTTCAGGACGACGTTGCACCCAAACGATGGTGTTCGACGCGACGTTGGCGCAGGCCAGTGTGCCGTCACCAAAGTGCGCCCAGGTTAAATCTCCATCGGCGATGGGCGTGGGTACTGCCAAGTTTGCAGTTTGTCCGAGCGAAGTGTTTTCGCTGGCAGCGATTTCACTAGCGCCGACATGTATCTGGTGGCGAAGTTCACCTGTCGATCGGTCGTACGAACAGATTTTCAATTGTCCATGGTTGTCGACGCTGGTGATATCAACGCGGTCACGCTGAACAACGGGCGAAGATTGACCACAACCGGTGATCCGAGCGGTCCAGCGAATGCCGTCAACCTGGTTCCAGCGTTGCGGAGTGGGAAAGGATGCGGAAACGCCGGATCCTTCGGCCCCGCGAAACTGATTCCAGTTGCTTTCCGCACGTGTGTTGGAAGCAAATACGGCCAACAGCAACAACACGCAAATTCGATACAGTTTATTTGGTTCGCCCAAGGAAATGCCTCGTTCCTGCTAGCTGCACCAGATCTCCCAATCGATTCAACTGGACCGTTCAGAGTCATTTGCGTCAATTTGTAGTGACGATTGCTTTTCGCGTCCAGAATTCAAGACACGTTACACGAAGTATATTGGGAGCGATCATTACGTCGCGACTCACCAATCCAAGCCTTCCAACCAACCTGCCTCGTTCCCGCTCTGTTTTTCGGATCCATCCGGCTGTACTATGCGCCGCGTTTCGCAGCGAGGAATCGCTTCCCTCGTGGTCAACTGGGTACCAGCGTTCACGGCGCCATAGTCCAGCCGCATTGGGGTCCGAACAAATAGCGTGGCGCAAGGCCTTTTGAAGCCTACGCCGTAAACCGACGAATTCGCCGCTTGCTTCTAAAAGACGACGAAACTACGATGAATTAACGATCATAATCGTTATGTTCATTATTCTTGCCCTTGATCGCACGGCTAGCACAAGGTGGATTACATGCGCCAGGTAATTGCGGTATTGATAGTTTTAGCACTGGGTTGGCAGGCGGCACCGGGCCAGTCGTATTCGTTATACAATTCGGTGGTCACTTCTCGCAAACTTCCCGATCGACAATTTCAGCCTGCCCCACCGTTGGCACGCTTGTCCGTAAGCCAGCGACCGTTAGGAACGCTACCCGTCGATCCGACCGATCCATTCGCGGAGGATTCGCCTGGCTATTTGGGCCAGGTGATTGTCGAAGCATCCGCAGAAGAATCGATGGCGGATTCCGGCGACTACGATCTGCTAGTCCCATCCGGCCAAGGCGATCCATTTGCGGATGATGATGCCTTTGGCGCCGGCGTTGCCACCGATAACCAGTCCGGTGACTTTGGCAATTTCGATGACGGCGGTTTCGGCGAAGCGGATGATTTCAATTCGAATAGCAATACATCAGGTTCGAACCAAAAGAAGAGCGGCCTGTTTGGTTCGGTTATCAAAGCGTTTACTCGCAGCGCACTGCCGACCAAAGCCATAGAAAACGTAGCGAATCAAGGTCGAGCGTTCGTGCCGGGTGCTGGCGCTCCGGCAGGCGGATTTGATGGCGCCGGCGGCTTCACCGAAGGCGGTTTCGATAACAATGCGGAATTCTCCACTAACGATGGCTTTGGTGCCAACGATGGCTTTGGAAGCGAAGATGCCGCAGACTTCGGTAATGACGGCGGATTTTCCTCCGACGATTCCAACCCGTCCGAAGGCCCCGACATGTTCGGCAGTGACGACGCGCAGGGCTTTGGCAACGCGGACGATGCCGCCACTTCCAACGCAGACAATTCGTCCAGCGAAGAAGACGATTTTTTCAACTTTGAAGACGCAGATTCCAATGCCACCGAAAGCAGTGACGAAGCGTTTGATTTCGGATTCTAACCAAGAGGTGTAAATCCTATGCAACGGCTCCATGCAGTTTGTTTGATTTGGGGACTGGTTTCGTTGCTGGCTCTACTGCCAACCACGCACGGGCAAAACCAAGAACAAGCGGCAGACGCCGATTCGAACAAGCCGCCTTTGCCTGTCATTGCCGATGAACCTCGCACGATCGATCCGCTGACACTGATTGCCGAACCGCTTCGCAAGAAAGTGAACGTCAAGTTCGAAGGAACGTCGCTGCGAGAGATCGCGGAGTGGATTTCCACGCAAGCGTCGCTGCCCGTGCTGTTGGATCAACGCCCGTTAATGGACGAAGCGGGCGTTTCTGCTAACGAACCAATTTCCGACCAGCTGCAGGACGAGCCACTTTATCTGTTCTTCAATCGGCTGGCTCGCAGCAATATCGGCTGGTATATCGAAGATAACGTGGTCCATCTCAGCTCAATTGAAGACGCGCAACAAAAGTTGTCCACTCGATTTTACAACGTCGGCGATCTATTGGATAAAGAGATTTCAGGTGACAGTATTGTGGGCACACTCACCAATACAGTCCATGCCGCTTCTTGGGACGATATGGGTGGCGAAGGGAATGCCCAGATGCTGGGAGACGTTTTGTTTGTTCGCCAGACCGAAGCCATTCACGTTCAAATTGCGGGGTTGTTGCAAGCGATTCGCAGTCCCGGTCGCCAAACGTTTGTGGCCGATCCTCTGGCGAATCTGGAAATTCGCGATAAGTTAAAATCAACCACCACCGTCAACTTTGATGACACTCCGCTTGAAGAAGCCGTGCGGATCTTGAGCCAGCAAACAAGCGTCGATATTCGTCTGGACCGGATGGCTCTTCGCGAAAAACGGATTCGCGGGCGCGAACCGATTTCACTGCGGTTGGCCGACCGCGATCTGGGGACAATCTTGAAAGTGATGCTGGGCGAATTCGAACTCAGCACCGTCCTGCAAGATGGCGTTCTGTGGGTCACTTCAGTCGATGAACCGACACTGCGAACGGCCGTGTATGACGTCCGAGATCTCTGCCAGAATTCGGACGAATCGGACGCGCTGGCCGAGGCCATTACTTCGCAAACCGACCCTGATTCGTGGAGCGAACTCGGAGGTGAAGGTTCGCTGGATTTCATCACCGCTGGCACGCTGGTGATTGAAAATTCAGACGAAGTGCACAATTTGGTTCTGCAACTGCTGCAAAACTACCGCACCGCCTTGCGTTCGTCCAAACCCAGGGAATCAGAAGACGCTTCCCAAGAATTGATCACTCGTTATTACAAAGTCGACACCGCCGTGGCGGAAGACCTGGGGATTTTTATTCCTATTGAAATCCAGCCCGATTCTTGGGCCATTGCCAAAGAAGACGCCGTGGGAACCATTCGCTGGTTGGCGTCTAAGCCGCAAGTCACCAAAGAAGGAGACATCCTGCCTTCGTCTGTGTTGGTGATCTACAATACTCGATCTGTCCATCAAGAAGTCGAAGAAGTCATCCAACGCGTTAATAACGGCGATGGTTCCTTGAATGCGGTGAATCGCGGCGGCGGTATGAGCGGCATGGGCGGCGGCATGGGTTTTGGCGGGATGTTTGACGTTTCCAGCGAACTATCCGTTCAGCAACCAAAGTAGCGATAAGCTTCGTTCGAGAAATAGATGAGCCGCATGTAAAATCGTTCACCAAGCCGGGAAACTCGTTTGAGCTGCGCTAAGTGGCGGTTTAAAATCTCAGGTAAAACGAAAACCCTTTGTTCGAGTTTTACCGTGATGAAGATTCCTGTCTTGTGTTTCCGCGTTCGTTCGTTTCATGTCTATTGTATCTTCGGGGCATGGTTGGGCATGCTCATTTCCGCCAGTGCCGCACCTCCCGAATTGACCGACGTGGATCTGCGAGGTCTCACCGTTGGCCAGTCGACTCGTATCACGCTGCACGGACAGAATCTTGAGGGCGAAGTCAAAATTCTTGTGGCGGAACAATTCGTGGCGCACCAGATTTTGGAGCAGACCGCTACGCAGATCACGGCGAATGTGTCGGTGCCCGGTGGCGTTACGCCCGATTTGGTACCGCTGCGAATTCTTACCCAGCAGGGGTTGTCCAACGCGTTGGTGACGGCGGTCGATCACTTGCCGCAGCAAAGCGTTTCATCGGAAGCAACGTTGCCCGTAGCCATGACGGGAAGATTGCAAGGAAACCAGTCGCAAGTGATTTCGTTTTCGGCCGAACCGGGCGACATCGTGGTGATTGATGTGGAAGCGAATCGATTGGGCGGTTCGTTGCGCCCTACGCTTTCGGTATTCGATCCAGCCGACCGCATCATCGCGACCGCTCGTCCCGAACGAAGACTCCTGGGTGATTGCCGCTGTCGCTTTGCCTGTCCGCAAACGGGTACGTATCGCATTGAACTACGCGATCTCATTTTTCAAGCGCCGGCCAACGGTTTTTATCGCATCAAAATCGGTGACTTGGTTGTCGCCGATTTCACTCGGCCCATTGCCATTGCGACTGGCAACCAGCAATCCGTGCGGCTTGGTTCCAGCTTGCAGACGGAGGCCGATGGGGCATGGGCTGCGAGCGTTCTGGCTGTGCCATCGTTATCGCGCTGGCTGCCCGTTCGCGTTCCGGCTGAAATGGAGCATCGCTTCACCGGCCCGGCCGTTCGTGCCATGGTCGGCGGTGTTGTAGAAGTGAATCAAAACGACCTAGCGGATCAACCTCTGGATGCCAGAAACGGAATTTCGATTGGCGTTTCCGGCGAATTGACTCGATCTGCATCCACGGCGACCATTGCGCTTATGGTGACTCCGGGACAGGCCTTGACCGCCCAAGTCTTTGCGGATCGGCTGGGCGAATCGCTCGATTCGCTCCTGCATATAGCCACCGCCGACGGGAAGAAACTGGCAGACGGTGACGACGCGGACGGTTCGTTAGATCCCCGCGTCACGTTTAAGGTGCCCGATGATTGTCAGCAGATTGTGGCCACGGTGACCGCTCGAGCCTTTTCGGGAACGCAGGCGGCCGCGTTTCGGTTGGCGATTGTGCCCGATACCGGAAAGCTGC
>JAGQOZ010000356.1 GCA_020426955.1 Planctomycetales bacterium | reverse complement strand
AATATCATCGATTTCGCGATTAATCAAGTAAGCTCGTTCTTTGTCGCTGCTGGCGTGCTGCAGCATGTGATGACTGAGCAATTCTTCGTTAAAGGTGCTGGCCACTTCGGCTACAAAAATAGTGTAGTCATAATACTCAAAGGCCTGATGCTGGGAAGAATAATAGCTGTGCATGGAATGGCCGGCTTCGTGAGTGAGCGTGAAGACGTCATTCAACACTGAGGGTTGGTAGTTCATCAGAATGTAAGGATCCGCGTCAAACGAACCGCAACTAAACGCTCCGCTTTGTTTGCCCTGATTCGGATAACGATCACACCAACGGCCTCGCAAGCCCTTCTCCAGGACCGTCGAATACTCCGATCCCAAAGGTGCCAGCGACTCCATGACCAAGTTGACCGCGTCGTCCCAAGATCGATGCGTTTCCAGATCGCTTAGAATCGGCACGTACGTATCGTAATGATGGATGTCGTCCAACTTCATCTTGCGTCGCCGCAGTTCGTAGAAACGGTGCAGCGACGGAAGTGCCTTATGGACCGATTCAATCAAGTTGTCATAAACAGCGTGTGGAACGTTGTCTGGATACAACGCAGCTGACAACGCGCTGTCATAACCTCGAACTCGGGCGTAATAAACATCCTTATGGATGGATCCGGCCAGCGTAGCGGCTAAAGTGTTTTCATGCGAAGTGAATTGTTCGTAGTATTGGTGAAACGCATTTTGGCGAACCGATCGTTCCGGCGAAATCAGCAGTTGACTGAACGTGGCGTTGCTTAGTTCCACCAGTTCGCCTTTTTCGTTCTTGACATTGCCAAACTTGAGATCCGCGTCCAGTAGCTGGCGAAAGGCTTGATTCGCCGCTTGCGCCATTTCACCTTGCATGGCCAAGATCTGTTCTTCTTTGGGCGAAAGCGTGTATTGCTTGTAGCGAAGAATTCGTTCCAAAATCAACTTGTAATGTGCCAGTTCCGGCGAATCCAAATACTGCTGCATTTGATCGTCTGAAATGGCCAAGATTTCTGGACGAATGTAGCTGGCCGCTTCGGAAGCTCGAGTGGCCACGTTGCGATATTGGGCAATCATTTTTTGGTACGTGCCGTTCGCCTGATCTTCCGTGGTTCGCAAGAAAGCATACGTCCCTACTTTTTCAGCCAGTCGATCAAATTGGGAGTCAAATTTCAGGCAACGGGCCAGGGCTTCCGCGCTGCCAGACAACGTGCCTTGGAATTCAGCAAACTGCGGCGTCCAGTCCTTCAGCATCTGCAAATCGGCTTGCCATTGGTCATCGGATGCGTAAAGGCTGGTCAGGTCCCAAGTATCGGCCGTTGCTACGTCGACGCGAAGAGGAAGTTTTTTTACAGTTGCATCCGTTGTCATGATTTCACGGTTTCTACAGAAGGCTTTGACGAATTGGATTTGCGGTGACTGGCTGCAGATATGCGCTCGGCATGAGGCCTAACAGACGCTCTTTAGCCACGTCTTGAGAATCTTACCACATGACTTGGCAAACAGTAGGGCAGCTCGCAAAACCCGAACCAGCGTTACCATTCCAAAAGTGCGGCGCCCCAGGCAAGTCCGGCGCCAAAGCCACACAACAAGATTTTGTCACCGGGGCGAATATTGCCAGACCGATGGCATTCGTCCAGACAAATGGGAATGCTACCGGCAGACGTGTTGCCGTACTGGTCTAGATTGACAACCAGTTTGCTGCGATCGATTTTCAAGCCGTCGGCGGCGGCGTCAATGATGCGAGCGTTCGCTTGATGCAAAATCACCAAGTCGACATCGTCCACGGTACATTCGGCATGCAGCAACACATCTTGAATGGTGTCGCACAACAATCGAACCGCCCACTTGAAGACGCTACGGCCGTCCATGTGAATGAACTGTTCGCCGGAAACAATCGATTCGGCCGTTAGCGGACAGCGCGAACCACCGGCGGGTATCCCCAATAACGACGCTCCGTCTCCTTCTGCGCCTAACGTATAGCTGGCAAAGCCCTGTGTCGAATTCCCCTTGCCTAACAACACCGCACCCGCTCCGTCTCCGAACAAGGGATACGTTTTGACATCCTGGGGATTTACAATCCGAGTGTTCGTGTCGGCGCCAACGACCAAAGCGTATTGGCTGCCACCGGCGGCCACAAATTGGGACGCCGTCACCAGAGCATACATGAAGCCAGCGCAGGCAGCGTTCACATCCATGGCAGGCGCTTGCAAGCCCAGTCGGTCTTGAACCAAACACGCGGCCGAAGGAACGGGAGAATCAGGCGTCATGGTGGCCACAATGATCAAGTCAATCAAATGCGGATTGACGTCAGATTGTTCAATACAGCGCTGCGCCGCTTCGATGGCCATGTCACTGGTAGCCAAATCGTCCGGCAGCTTGCGACGAGCTTGAATGCCGGTTCGCTGCAAGATCCAATCGGAATCATAGCCCAAAGAAGCGAGGTCTTGGTTGGTGACAATCTGGTCGGGAAGGTACGAACCGGTACCCAACACCTGGACGCCTCGGAGCGTTCGAAGACCACTGCGTTCCGAATACTTAGCATCGGTCATCGTGTTGCTTTCCGAATTGAACGAGTCGGGCGTAATTGCCATGCATTATTTCTCCGCAACTTGAGTCAGCCAGACTGAGGGGCATACCACCGGTTGCTTGCCACTATATCAAATGATCCTGGCTTGCGGATACTTACTCGCAGCGCATCGCCAAAGCGTCACGGAGTTTTCCCGGCACCAAAGCCGTTGAATTCGTCCAACCCGGACCGTTTGCCTATTCGATTATGGTTCACGCCAAACATACAAGTCTCAAGATTCGGGGCTACCAAATACCAATTGTCTTGTGCAATTTCGCGATCTCAGCAGACCGGCACTGCGTAGAATTCCCAGTGACGCAAACTCGACCCAAATTCGCAAAATCTTACAGGCGTTAGTTTTTCCGTTCCAAGCAAAAGAAAACCGGAAATCCACCGAGTCAAGGGGTGTTCTTAAAAAAATATGATCTGTACATTGCTGATATGTGCTTACGACTTTGGCACAAGACTACGAACCGAGCATCATCGACATTGAGACATCCTCCCACCTTTTGCTGAAAAGCATCTCTATGTTTGCGTTTGCGAACTCGCTTGGTCGAAAATCTTACTCATTAAACAGGAAGTTTTGCAAAACTGAAGAACCAATATGTGTTTACTAGCAATTCAATATCAACTTGTTCCCGAAGCCCCGATTTTGATTGCGTCGAATCGGGAAGAATTTTATGAACGGCCGACGCAGGCACCTTCCATCCAGTCTGGCAAGCCACGCGTTTTGTGCGGCACGGACCTACAAGCCGGGGGAACGTGGCTGGGCGTGAATCAGCACGGGTTGTTTGTGGCAGTGCTGAACCGACGGCGCAGTTCTCCTACGTTTCCTTCACGGTCACGCGGCATGTTGTGTCGCGAACTATTGAAGTCGGAAAATTCGCAACAAGCTCGCGACGTGGCAATGGAGGAAATGTCCAGCGGCAAGTATGACGGCTCGAATTTCATTTGTGCCGATTCGGAAAGTGCGTGGGCTGTACACGCCGGTGACGATATCAACACCGTGGAACTACAAGAAGGACTAAATATCATTTCCGGTGGCGATGTAAATGACAGTCGAGATGGACGAGTCCAGATGGCTCGGCGCTTGCTGACGTTGCAAACGCTGGATTCGCCCGTGAAGTTTTTGGCGGTCGCCAGCAAAGTGTTTGCTCGATCGCCTTCGCCTCCAGGCCGTCCGAGTATTGTGTTACGAGATTCAGAACGGGGCACGGTCAGTTCGACACTGATTTCGTTGGGCAAGAAGCCTCGAGATGCAATTTATCAGTACGCTACCGGCGCGCCGGATCAGGCCAAGTATGAAGATTTTTCGCCATTGCTGCGAGACATTCTGAGTCGCGGTTTGCGAGAATCCAAGTCCAAGGCCAAGGCCTAACGCGGAAATTCAAACCTGACTATATTATCGGCACGCCGTTTGCGCGTGCCGTTTTTTGTGGCTGCAGCGTGAAATGCAAATGAGTGCACGTCAGACCGGAAAGCTTTCGTACACCCAATGCAATAGGAGTTTGGTACGTTGAAAATCGTTCACTATCCCCATCCCACCCTTCGCTACAATTCTGCGACGGTTCGCCAAGTGGACGCGGAACTGAAAAAGATCTGTGCCGAAATGTTCGATCTCATGTACGAAGCCAACGGCATCGGGCTGGCTGCCAACCAGGTGGACCTGCCGCTGCGACTGTTCGTTTGTAACGTCGCCGGCAAACCGGATGAAGGAGAAGAATTTGTCTTCATCAACCCGGTGGTAAGCCGCCCCAAAGGGAACGAAGAAAAGGAAGAAGGTTGTCTCAGTCTGCCCGGAGTCTACGGCGCGGTGCGTCGTCCAGAAACGATCACTTTTCAGGCATACACTTTGGACGGACAAGAATTCAAGCAAGAACTCAGCGGCATGTTCGCTCGAGTTGTCCAACACGAACTGGATCATCTGAACGGCGTGCTGTTTACGGATCGCATGACCGAAACCGGCAAACTGGCCGTTCGTCCTGAACTGGACGAATTCGAATACGACTACGAACTTCGACTGCGGAACGGTGAGGCTCCGGACGATGATGCCGTGGTACAACGCCTGAAAGAAATCGAAGCCAAGTATTGCTAGGCGAATCTGACATGCGAATCTTGATGATGGGCACCGGCGGATTTGCTGTGCCAACCTTTCGCGACTTGGTGGCATCCGCGCACGAAGTCCCCGCCGTGGTCACTCGGCCTACACGTCCAGCTTCTGGCAAGAAAGCACCCCCGCCCAATCCCATGCTGGAGGCCGCGCAGGAATTGGGCATCGCCGTGGAAGCTCCGGAAAGTATCAATTCAGAGGAAGGGCTCGGCATCGTCGCCAAGTATCACCCCGATCTGTTGGTTGTCTGCGACTATGGCCAAATCCTTTCGTCTGCATGTCTTTCCATTCCCAAGCTGGGTGGCATCAACCTACATGGTTCGTTGCTGCCCAAATATCGAGGTGCAGCGCCCGTGCAATGGGCAGTCTACAACGGTGATGCGGAAACCGGGTCCACCGTGATTCACATGACACCCAAGCTGGACGGCGGACCCATTCTGGCAAAATTTGTCACTCCGATTGATCCCGACGAAAATGCGTTGGAATTGGAACAGCGGTTGGCTCAACAAGGAGTCGCAGCGGTCCAAGAAGCCATCGCCATTTTGGAATCATGGGACGGACAAGCCGTCATCGGCCAGCCTCAAGATGCAGCTCAAGTCACCAAAGCACCTCGCCTGAAGAAGCAAGACGGCTTGATCGATTGGCAGCGAAGTGGTCGTCAGATTTATGACCAGCTGCGAGCGTTCACGCCATGGCCCGGTGTGTTTACGAATTGGCAGCGTTCGCCCGGCAAAGAACTGCGGCTAATTGTGGCAGAAGCGCAACCGAGTGATTCATCTACCGGAGCAGCACCAGCTGGCAGCGTAGTGGCGGCAGATGCCAACGGAATGCTGGTCGCCTGTGGCAGCGGCAGCCTGCGAATCACCAAACTTCAACCCGCCGGAAAACGTGTTTTGGCTGTGGAAGAATTTCTGCGAGGCTATCCGATTCAACCTGGCGATCAACTGGCGTGAAGATTCGCCCCTTCTGAAGTCGCTTCGACGCGAACCATTTACTTGCGTTCCGAAGTCGCCTGTAGCACCGCCATGGTGTATCCCAACAGATCTTGACGCTGCAGGCACAGCTGTTTGAGCGGATCAAAATTGTTAGCCGCTTGGCATAGTTCCAAAAGACCGGGCGCTTGACCGGTGGTTTGGATATCGTCCGGCAAGAGTTCGCGTCGAGCATCAATGGCAGCTTGCGAACGCCCAATGCGATGCAACAAATCGATGTAAACTTCAATGGCCGCCGTGGTCTCTTCCATCGGATTTGAATCAACGGCTTGCTGCCGAAAGTAATCCAATTCGTCCGCCACCGCCGCGGAATTTGGATTCAGCAGAATCGCAAAGTACTTTTGATGCGCGGGATAAAATTCGGCGAACGGAGGATCGCCGGGATATTGCAGTTCGGGCGCTAGTCGCCGTCCGTATGCGGCCAATTCGTCGGCCAGATGAATTCGCTGCGAATCGGACAAATCCTTGGCCGCTCGCACCGTAGACGCCAAATGCGTTGTGTCGATGTGATAGGCACCATCGTCGAATAGTTGCGGATGATCTGACACCAGCTGTCGCAACGAAGCAGCCGCGTCACACGTGATGTTTAGCCGCTGCAGATGCGCGACCACGCTGGAGCGAAGTTCGTCATACACGTGCGAAACCAACAATTCGACGGCCGGTACTTTGGTTTCACGAGCCTGCCCGTACATGGCTGATTCAAACGTGGTGATGGCGTTGCACGTGCCGTAGTGCGACAACAGCAATCGGAATC
>JAGQOZ010000355.1 GCA_020426955.1 Planctomycetales bacterium | reverse complement strand
CCTCCGTTCCTAGCGTTGTCCAAAATGTCACCGTCGCCATACAGGACGCTGGTGTCTTGACCCAACACACCTGCGTTTTGTGGCAAGGCGGTGCCGGGACTGGTGGTAACCAACGGCGGAACATTCATGCCTTTGGTCCACCACAGCAAGTATTCTGCGCGAGCCCAAAAGTGACCGGACGGTCCGCAAGGACCAGCGGTGTTCATGGTGCAACCGTACCCGTAGCCGCCGCCACAAGATGTGCAGCCAGGATCGCCACAGGACGAACCTTGAAAAGGCATGCCCATCCCCGAATCGTCCACAATGACTTCACCTTCGTACGGCATCTGCATGTTCGTACGACGGATCTGACCATCGCGCATGCGGTTGGCCCCCAGCTGCTGGAACGAACGATCATTGGATAGCAGCTGAGGTTCGTTTGCTGTGGGTCGCGCCGGATAGGATCGAGCGGCTGGGGACGATGCTGGCTTTTCATCTAGAGCGAATTCTAGCTCTTCGTCCGAAAAGACATCGTCTGCCGTACCTCGTGATTTTCCGGATGACAACGTGGTGTCATTCCCGGTGCCGCTCAACGGCGTAGCGTTCTGCGCCAAGATATAAGGCAGACCATCGCTGCCTTGCTTGGATGCTCGAGCCGTCACGCCCACTTCTTGGTTGACGTACGGCGAAATATTCAATCCGGCCGCGGGGACCACGTAACCCGTAATGTTGCCTTCGGCATCCAACAAGGCAAACTTGGGCTTGCCGTTCTGAGTTCGCCCAGAACGAATTAACTTGCCAACAGTAATCGACTGCTGGGGAGGAGCCGCTTGTTCAGATTGAGCAAGCGACTCGGAAGTGACAACTTGGCTGAGCATGGCCACCGTAAGCAACAATGCTAAGCGCTGCGTAAGGAAACGTGCGTTCATAGTGAATTGGGGGTTCTGCTGTGAGGTGATCTCGGTTTTCGTAAACAACAAATGAGACAACGAGTGGCGGGTTTGTACGAGACCACCAAAAGTGCGTCAAGCTCATTTTTGTAAAAAAATATTTTTGGCGCTGTTCGAGGACCACGAAGCGAAAAATTTCGGTGAATCAGGAACAAGACGGATTTTGCTTAAAGATTTTCGATCGAAAAGTCTTGACGCCGATTCGATGTTTTTGGTACTTCCTTGCCCACTTCGGTCGAGCGGCCGAATTTACCAAACCTCGAGTCATGGGGGCTTAAGGACAGCATGAAGTTCATGTCCAAGCAACAGACGAAAATTCTTGTAAAGCGAATCGCGATCGTTGTATTCGCGACCGCCACATTGTTCACTGGAAACGCCTGGAGCCAGAATTCAGACGGGGCCGAACCGTTCATTGTGAACGAAGAGGATGATCCTGGATCGCCGTTCCAGGATGATCAGCCCATGCCGCCTGCTTCCTTGGGGGCCGTTCCGATGAACCCCGATGTGCAAAGCTATTCCTTGCCGGCGCCCAACGAACCGATTGTGGCCGAAATGCCTCCCGGAGCGTACATCCAAGGCGGAGGTTACAACGCCGCGCACAATTCGGCTGTACCACATGGGCACCCAGACCACTGTCCAACGTGTTATGCCAATGCTGTGGCCAACGGCATGGTCCCTTATCATCAAGGCGACTTCGTTCCGCACACAGCCAGTCGGAATTTTTCGCCAAACGGGCCGAACGGATTTGGCGGGCCGTTCGGTGGCACGTTCGGAAATCCCATGCAAGGCCAAGGAGGGTTGGGATTGTTCAATCGTCCAGGCGGACTGTTCGGACGTAACAACCAAGGTCCGGCAGGCGGTATGATGTCGGCTACCAACGGTGTCCAAGGCATTTTGTCGAACTGGCAATTCTTTGGTGAATACCTTTTCTTGCGACCTCGTCATGTGGAACTCACCTACGCCATGCCGATGGACGGACCGTCCAATTCGTTCTTTCCCCCCGTCGCGGCAGGACGCAGTGGCGTGATCAACATGGAATACGATTCAGGATTCAAGCTTGGTGCGAACCGCTTCTTGGACGCGACTTCGGCCTTGGGTTTCGAATACACCTTTTACGAAACCGCCGCCAGTGACGCCATTTCCGTTGACAATCCATTGGCTATTCGACCGTTGGTGATTCATCCTTCGACCGTGAACGCTGCGACGGACGCTCTGGCGGCTTCTGGTTCGGCGAGTATCGATTTGCAAATGATTGACTTGAACTTCCGAGGACTCGTGTCGCGAACAGATGCAAATTCGATGGCCGTATTAGCCGGATTGCGCTACGCTAAGCTGGAGCAAAACTTCGTTGGCAATTTCCAAGGGACCGGCCGCACGATGGTGGGCGCCGACATCGACTTTGACGGCATCGGAGCTCGTTTGGGCCTAGAATACGACCGCCGCATTCCGCAAACCGGCGTCTTCTTCTACGGCAATGCCATCGGCAATTTGCTAGTTGGACAATTTGATGCAGCGTACGCCCAAAGCGACCAAGCGGCTACTCGAGTAGTCCAGAATAGCTGGTCAGCGGACCGGCTTGTGCCAGTATTGGAAATGGAAATGGGACTCGGCTGGGCCAGTCCACAAGGTCGATGCAAAATCTCCGGCGGCTACTTGTTCCAATCTTGGTTCAATACCGTTCAGGCAGACGAATACATCTATGCGGTGCAGCAAAACAATTTCCTGGATCTGCACGACACGCTCACGTTTGACGGCTTTACTGCCAGGATTGACTTCCGTTTCTAGTTCGCGTCTGCGAACCGACCGTTCGTTGCAAACAAAGCACCGCCGCCGCGTATGAGACAAAATCACGCTGCGGCGGAACTGGAACGTTCGCGACGAATTTCCGTTCTTCTTGATCGATTTCTTGACGGTGCCCCCAATGCCGTCGACTTTCCTATTTCCTGGACGGACACCGCGATTTCCGCTACCCAATTTGGGAGTCTGAGAACAGACTCGCCTGCCGGAAGCCAATTTCTTGCAAAGAAGAAACTGACAGCATTTGGTCACACGTGTCAACGGCTCGGAGCGAAGCCCGCAGCAAGGTTTCCTCGCACCTGCGAACCAGTAGAAGCAAACGCTGTACGTATTCTTCGAAGAAGCGGCGAACCGTCTATGTCAGCGTACAACGCATGATTGAGTTCACAACGGTTGCATTCTCAGAACGAAACACACAAGACGAAAAAATATTGGAAATTTCGTGGATTCATGTTTCGAATTCATCTTCCAGCGGCATTTAACTAACGGACTGTCAGCGTTCAAGAAGTGCAGCCACTCCAGCGGTTGTTCCCAACCTTTGAATCGTAAGATGCACTGTATACCTGACAGGGTGTTACAAGCGTCTTTTGACAGAGAGTCATCCATGGAAATCCAAGGTATTCAAGGTTCGAAATTGCAGAAGTATCTCTATCAGGTGCCCCTGTGGCTGAGTTTTTATTCGGTTCGACCCAGGAGCCATCAGTTTGCCAACCTGCCCTTGCTTACGTTCTTGGCCGAACTAAGTTTGGCTTGGAAAGGCAGTCCCATTGGATTGGGCGATGTGAGTCTGGAAAATGGAACCGCGCCACCAACCCACCATACTCATGTATATGGATCTTGCGTTGATCTGTACGTTTTTCATAAACGCGGGCTCCGACGCAGCGGCAACGACAACAACGTCGTAACGATGCATGACGACAAAGAGACCATCTATGACCAACCACAGACAATTCGTTTAGCAACTACCATCAAACAGGTTGTTGCAGACCGAGGCTATAACTTGGTGCAGTTTCTATTCGACGACCCCGCTGTCAGTAAGACATGGACCAAAATCACTCAAAGTAAACATCGACCACATCTGGATCACTTTCATATCCAGATCCACGAGCAGTATCGCGACAAGGGGAAAGAAGCAGATCGACTGCAGCAAGCCATGATACAACAACGATGCGGCTTCTAAGCGAATTGGCGATTGGTATTTTGGACCGCCGAAAAATTGTCGCGTCGTGCGAAGGACCATTAGAACCGTGGCACCATTCAATACTCAGCCACATCATGCTTGTGCCTGAATTTACCACGAATTCGGCGATCAATCACAATGATGTGACGTCTTTCGAAGGTTTCTTTTAAGTACCACGCACCGAACGTGAGCCTAAAAATTTCTCGATCAAAGACCCGCGACACCCGCCGCCAAATAGCCTTTATGGTGATGGGATTGATCCCCGTAATCGGTCTGTGTCCCCGTTGCCCCGGTTGCCCCGTTCTGTGTCCCCGTTGCGCCGTTCGAGATTTGCGAATGCGATCGTGATCCACTGAATTCTTCCCGTCGCAATGCGGAATTATGCGGCCGAGAAGCAAATCACGAGATCACGAAGCTGTAAAGCGAGCGGCACATGGTCCTGGCCGACCCCCTAGACACTTTCCTTGACGCGAAAACCCATTCAACTGGCTTCGAACCGACGAGCTAACTGGTTGCCAAAACGGAGTGACTCTCGCCAGCGGCAGGGCGAATGCTTTCAAGCTGTCAACAGTTCGAAATCTCGAAACCTTCTTGGCTCAGCAGGGTTAAGTTATCCGGATTGTCGTCATTGGTATCCAGGAAGCTCGGCGATTTAGGGCATAGTGTAAAGCGGTGTCCGCAAATAGTATGGATCGGTAAGCTGCATCTTGTCGTTTTTGGGCTTGCCTGGCGTTAGAGAGCTAGTGAAAGCCAGTGGGCCAGTTCGAATTCGGGCGGCTGACCAGTTGCAGTAAATATCTTGAAACGTTTATTCTCGTTGAAAACAAGAGATACTCGATGCGTTTGATTCAGTTTCTGTTCATCTTTTCGCTAGTCTTGACCGTGTCCTTCGAAACGCACGCACAGGATCCGGCGCCGGCGGCCGAAATCGCCAACTCGGCTGTCGAATCCGAACCGCCGCTCGAGTCAGGTCAGTCCGAAACGGCTAACCCTTCAGAATTGCGGTTCAATTTTCGATACGCCCCGTGGCAAGGCGTCTTGGATTGGTTTGCCGAACAAGCGGATCTTTCGCTGGTGATGGACGCTCCTCCACCCGGAACGTTTAATTACACCGATGGTAAACCGTATTCACCATCGGAGGCCATTGATCTGATGAACAGCGTCTTGCTGACCAAGGGGTACACGCTGGTTCGCCGAGAAAAAATGTTGATTGTGGTCAACTTGCAAGACGAAATCCCGCCAGTGCTGGTGGAAACCGTTGCCTTGGATGAACTAAACGATCGAGGCGAATATGAATTGGTGCGGTGTATATTCCGAGTTCGCAAGGTGGAACCCGGCGTCGCGGCGGAAGAGATTGAAAAATTGATTGGTCCCCAAGGTCGAGTGGAACTGTTGGCCACGGCCAAGCAGCTGATGATCACGGAAACGGCTGGCCGGTTGCGAACCATTCGCGACGTCTTGCAAGCGATGGAAAACCCCGATGGCGAAAAGACCGAAATCACCGAATTGACTCTGTCGCACGTCAAAGCCGAGGACGCTATGCCGGTCATTCGCCAAATGCTAGGCTTGCCCGAAGGTCAAAATGCCAACGAAGCGGGTACGGTTCGTATGACACCCACAGAACAGCGTATTTTGATTTCGGCATCCGAAGAAGCCATTCAACAAGTCAAAGACGTTATTAAGTTGGTGGATCTTGCATCTCCCAACGGCAATGGCGGTATTGCGGAAGCCAGGCAGTTGGAAATCTATCCAATCAAGGGTGCGGATTCCGAATTGGCGCTGCGAGTCATGTTGACGGTATTGGCTGATTCGCAACCGCCGGCGGAACTGAGTACCGATCCGGAAACGGGCAAATTGATTGCCCTGGCCACGACCGCTCAGCATGCGACCATTCGCGCCACACTAAGCCAAATGCAGCAAGCCAAACAGATTGAAGTGATTCAGCTGAACACGGTTGATCCTCAAGTGGCTGTGCTTTCTATCAACAAAATGTTAGGCGGTGGTGGTGAAGAACCGGACGAAAACGCGCCCATTGTGGACGCCGATGTCACCACGGGCAATCTGATTATTCGCGCCACGTCAGAGCAGATTGCTGACATTCGATCACTGCTGGAAAAGCTGGGCGAAACCGAAGACGGCACCGGCTACAGCTACGCATCGGGTACGAACAATGTCCGAGTCCTTTCGTTGGGGCCGGACGCGGAAGCCTTGCTGAAACAGGCGCAATTGGTGTGGCCCTTGATGGGGAAGAATCGAATTCGCACCGTCACGCCGTCCAACGTCATGCGTTCCGCGTTTCCTAAGGTTATCGAGCGAGAACGAAACTTGGACGATGCGGCGCCGCTGGACGAGTCCGACGAGGCAGGAGATGGTTCGAATTCCTACGAACTGCAACCACAGCGTAATCCGCCCGTCAACGAAGAAGCTGGACACAGACAAAACCATGTCACTCGATTGGCACAAGTCACGCCGTCCAATGTTCAAGCCGATACGGCCGAACCGCTGCCCGAATCGGCCAACGAAC
>JAGQOZ010000354.1 GCA_020426955.1 Planctomycetales bacterium | reverse complement strand
TACATCTTGGCCGCAAAGTTGTAGGTGCTGCCGACGGCGCCTCGAGCTCCCACGGCCATGGCCGAAAGATAAAATTCGTCAAAGCCGTGCAGGACATCGAATCGACCGTTTTCCAAGTTCACGCATTCTTGAAATTGCATCAAATCTTGATGCGTAAACTTCATTCCTCGCAGCGAAGGAATCTGGTCCTGGGCCACCTGAAGAAAATCCACCATCGACAGATTGACGTTAGTCATGCAGGGAATGTGATAAAAATAGAAGGGCGTTTGAGACGCGGCGGCGGCAATCTCCGCACAATAGTCGGACAAAACTCGGGAACACGCCGGGCGAAAGAAACTAGGAGCCATGGCGGAAATGGCGGCGGCGTTTCCGTTTTGGGCCGCGCGAGCCAATTCCGTGGCATCGCTGGTGCAATTGGCACCCACATGAACGATGATTCGCAAGTTATACTTAGGGCCGATTTGCGTCCAGCGTTCACAAAGCTGAAGACGTTCCGTTTGAGAAAGTGACAAGCTTTCGCCCGTTGTACCGCCGATAAAGGCGCCAATCACGCCGGTTTGCTTGAAATGAGCGGCCTGTCTTTCTACAACATCCAGGTTCAGGCGTCCGTCTGGGTGCATGGGGGTATGTGGAGCGGCTATAATCCCGTGGAATGGAGCAGATTCGATCATGGTTTTGTCTTTGTGGGTGGAGGCTGGGCCAAGAAAACGTTCGAATATGTTCGATTGCAAAACCTAGATTGTGACGAGACTCACGCATTGTGACCAGATAGTGCTTTTTCGATTTTAGTGGGAAGAAATGGTAGTGATCAGGAAAACGTTAAGTATTGTAGTGGGGCTAATGCTTGTCACCCACGCCGTTAGTCAGGCCGAGGTGTCGCGGGGCTATTCGATTCCGCTGATTGATTTGTCGGCGGAAACTCAGCGGCAGACGATTGTGGACCGGCAACCGGGCCAATACTTGGGACACCCAACGACGGTTCTATTAGAAGATGGTCGAACCATGATTGTGGTCTATCCCCAAGGTCATGGACGCGGTCCGATTGTGATGAAGCGAAGTACAAACGGTGGACTGACGTGGAGTGATCGTTTGCCGGTTCCCGAATCCTGGGCCACCAGCAAGGAGACTCCGACGATTCATCGCGTTGTAGATGGCGACGGCAAAAAGCGGTTGATTCTGTGGTCGGGCCTGTATCCAGCTCGGTTGGCCGTATCCGAAGACGATGGGCAATCCTGGTCTGAACTGAAACCGGCCGGCGATTGGGGCGGCATTGTGGTGATGAGTAGCGTGGTGCCGTTAAAGCATCCGGGCCATTACTTGGCAATGTTCCACGACGACGGTCGTTTCTTTCGCGAAACCGGTCAGGCAGGCGACTTTCAATTGTTGCAAACCTTTTCTCAGGACGGCGGTCTCACTTGGTCTGCTCCGGAAACGATTTTGAAACGCAAGGACATTCATCTGTGCGAACCAGGTATAATTCGTTCGCCCGATGGAAAACAGCTGGCGGCCTTGCTGCGAGAAAACTCGCGAACCAAGAATTCGTTCGTGATCTTTTCGAACGATGAAGGCCAGACGTGGTCGAATCCCACAGAACTGCCTGGATCACTGACGGGAGATCGTCATACTGGCAAATACCTGCCGGATGGTAGACTGTTCATCAGCTTTCGTGACACCACTCATGAAAGTTCTACCAAGGGAGATTGGGTTGCTTGGGTGGGCACGTATGACGATATCGTGCAGGGCAACGAAGGGCAGTATCGCGTTCGGTTGATGGACAACCATAAGTCGGCAGATTGTGCCTATCCCGGAGTGGAAGTCCTGCCAGACGGCACGATTGTGACCACCACCTACGGTCACTGGACGGAAGGTGAAGAACCATACATTGTGAGTGTGCGGTTGAAGTTGGACGAGTTGGACCAGCGAGCAAACCCGTAAACGGTGAATGCGTTGGGATAAATATTGAAATGGAAAGATTTGGCGAGGTATTCATTTTATGTTGAAGTTGTTGCGAATTTTTTTGGCATGCGTGGTGATCTGTCCGAGCTATTTGTTGGCGGAAGACGTAAATACTTCGGCGATTGCAGTGCGCACTGAACGTGTTTTCGATGATTTAGATTTACGACGCCCCGTGTTTATGACGCATGCCGGCGATGGTTCGCAACGAATCTTTGTGGTGACGCAGCAAGGCGTGATTTCATCTTTCAAAAAAGGCAAAGATGGAAAATCGGTCCAAGATTTAAAGACCTTCTTGGATATCGAAGACAAAGTGGTGTACGCCGACAACAAGAACGAAGAAGGCCTGCTGGGCTTGGCGTTTCATCCCAAGTTTAATGACAACGGTTACTTCTATGTCTATTACACTACCAAAGCAGCTCCGCAGACATCCGTGATTTCTCGGTTCACTGCAAACAGTTCCGGTGTCGCGGATCCCAATTCTGAATTGGAAATCATGCAAATTGGTCAACCGTTCTGGAATCACAACGGCGGCACAATTTTGTTCGGACCCGATGGTTACTTGTATGTAGGATTAGGGGACGGCGGTTTGTTTAACGATCCGCAGGGCAATGGTCAAAACGTGCAGACACTGTTGGGTTCGATCCTGCGAATTGATGTGGACCAAAAGCAAAACGGATTGAACTACGGTATTCCATCCGACAATCCGTTTGTAGGACAAGAACGATACGCAAGGCCCGAAGTCTACGCTTGGGGATTTCGAAATATTTGGCGTATGTCGTTTGACCGTCAAGACGGCACGCTGTGGGCCGCCGACGTAGGGCAAGATATTTGGGAAGAGATCAACATCGTTCACAAAGGCAAGAACTACGGCTGGGATTTGCGAGAAGCGAAGCATAAGTTTGGCCCCGTCGGCGCGGACGCTCGAGAAGATCTGGTTGATCCCATTTGGGAATACCATCACGATGTTGGCAAGTCGATTACGGGTGGGTATGTCTATCGAGGCACATCGGTGCCAGCACTGCAAGGCTACTACTTGTACGGTGACTACGTCAGCGGCCAGTTTTGGGCACTGAAATATGACGCCGGCGCTGGCAAGGTGACCGAAAATCGATCGATTGCTAGCGAAAACATCCCCGTCATGACGTACGGTGAAGACGAATCGGGCGAAGTCTATTTCTCGGATCCATCCGGCCGAATTTTCCGGTTTGTGGCCGAATAGGCATGCGCATAATTTTGTGTGCTAATTTGTCGCCCGATTTGCTGGCATGCGTTTCGGGCTGTTGGCAATGACAGCGTTAGTGATAGGGGTTTCTTAACGCAACGCCGCGAAGACTCAGGAACGCAATGGTGATCCCGCGTGTCTACACTAGCACTGCGACCTTGAGTCTCTGCGTTTTTTCGCCTCCGCTTTCATCTCAAATGCGGCCACCATTAGTTGGATGCCATGCATAGCAATGCCAGCTGGCTTGGAAAGGTCCGGCTGATTGTTGCAGGTCGCGAAACCGTTAAAGTCAAACGCCCACCGTTTTCGATAACCAAGAAACGAGTGGGCTTTTTCGTGCGCGAAGGGTTCACCTTCGATCGTCGAAGTCAATACTGGCGACGAACCGGCCCATGCCGGACGTTGCAAAGGAAATGGTGTGATGCTCCAAATTCGAATTCACCTGATCTGGATTACGCTTGTGAGTTTGGCGGGCATCTGTCTGGCTCCGACGTCTGCCAGCGCACAGCTCGAACTAGATCTACCTGACTACGCTGCCGATCTGGAAGACGACTTGTCTGACGGACTATCAAGTGAACTGTTAGATGACAACTTGGTCGATGCGGACGAGGATACGGAGCCGTTGCCGTCCGGAAATCCACAGTTGGATCCGGGTGATTCAGGGTTCAGTGAACCGGACCCGCTAGATAACGTTGACGACGAACGTTTGTTATCCGACCCGCCACCGTCAAATCGGGTTCTAAACGATGCGCCTAGTTTAGATTCGTCTATGCAAGACGAAGTAACAGAACAACTGCCTGACACCAACGCTGTGGCCGAAGTAGAAACCATCAAGCAAAACTATCCCAGTGGGCGATTGCACATTCAACGTCAAGTCACACAAGACGAACATCAAAACTACATCAATCATGGCACGTGGAAAGAATTTGACGAACAAGGAAACGTTCTGATTGAAGGCGAATATCGTTTTGGACAGCGAGTAGGAAAGTGGATTCGCTGGTACGACGATCCCGGTCAAGTCAAGTTTCTGACCTACGCACCCTTTAATCAGTCCACTCGGCCGTTTAAGTCAGAAGCTGAATTCGTGGATGACAAGTTGGATGGCACCTGGACGATTATGGACGAAGATGGTCGAGTATTCGCAGAATGGAGTTTCGCGGCAGGCCGACGTCACGGAAAGTCCACTTGGTGGTACGCGAACAATCAGTCGATGCGAGAAATCACCTATCGTGACGGTGTCTTGGACGGAACGTTGAAAGAATGGGATGCAAACGGCACCCCTGTGACAGAAGTGGAATACAAGGACGGTCGCCGGCTAGAAAAGACACAAGAGTCGTACAGTTCCGGCCAAACGCGCTATGAAGGCTGGACCTTGCGAGCTCGTTTGGTACTGAAAGAACCGGACGACTGGGAACAAGGCACTCTGGCGCAATATACTCGCGAAGGCAAAGACCAACGCCACGGGGATTGGGTTGCCTGGTTTGACAACGGTCAGAAGAAGCTGGCCGGAAGCTACGAATTCGACCAGCCTCATGGCAAATTTACCTGGTGGCACGAAAATGGCCAGAAGTCGTTAGACGCGGAATACCAAGTCGGCAAGAAAAGTGGTTTGTGGACGTGGTGGCACAAGAATGGCATGAAGTCCATTCAAGGGGAATACATTGCCGATGCACCAGCCGGTCAATGGATTTGGTGGAAGGAAGATGGCAAAGTCGCTCAGCGCATCGATTTCCGCATGCCAGGACAACTTACTCCGCCGCCAGCCAATACCGTCATCGGCCCCTATCTCACTCGACCCGCCAACTAGCTGAACAGCGCCATGATTGGTTGGTAGTACGCCTTGAGGCGGAAATCTTCGGTAAAACCAATTCCGCCTCAAGGCGTGACTAACAACGACTAACGCTGACAGAAATCGTTGATGTGGTGCTGTCCAGTAAGACGCTGTTTATTAACTGCTTTTCACGTCGACGCGTCGTTGGAAATGTCGTCCATCCGCGTCTCGGAGAGACTCGCCTACGTGCTTAGAAACAGAGCCTAGCCTAGTACCGAACCGTCCGTAGCGTCTGGCGACCACCGTTTTCCTGTTTTAATTCGAACCACGCACTTCCATCCAATCCAGACTGGCAAACGATGTACGGAGTTCAACGAAAGAAAAATACCTTGCCCCAGTTCTGCCCAAGCAAGCTTGAATGGCCAAGATTGCCACCGAGAACAAGGTTTGGCTCTAGCTTGCGCGAAGCCCGGCCTATATTGCAATGACCATTCGCTGTCAGTGGTACGCACAAGTCAAAAATCACGACACGGTTTTAGCGAATCAGTCTGTTGTAACACTTTGAAACGCGACGAGCCAATCCCATTCACCGTCGATATATCCCCGGTTCGGTGATTTTGTCCGGAATGATTTCCGAGTATATTGCTTGATTGTACAGGTAGGTCGGTTGTCGGGCTGGGGCGAATCTTCCGGTCTCGCCTTTCTGCCGGATCAAGAGTGATGTGAATTTTGCCTGATGAAGGGAAAGGCTTGGAAATGAATTCGGAATCCCAGCCGCGTCGACTTGGATCATTTGTTGTCGGCAAAAAATCTGGTACTACCCCAAAGCCACTCGTCTCGCCTCGGTCTCGTCCTGCGACCAAGCGGTCTTCATCGGCTCCGAATAGGTCTAAATCGAACAAGAAGCCGGGAAAGTATGAAACGTGTGCCGAACTGTTGGCACAAGCCAAACCGTTCATCAATGAACATGGGTTGGTGATTCAACCGGTTCCCGCAGAACTGATGGACCAATTGCGCAAGAACCGTTTAGCCATTTGCGGTGGTGATCTACTTCCGCCAAATGTCGAAGGTCTAACCAGTCGCTGGTGGATTCCTCAATCCGCCGCAGAAGAAAAGCAAATTCGCCGTGCGTTGGATGTCGTCAGTCGCAAACGTAAGGCCGAACAAGCAGAACAGTCGGTCGAGGGCGAATCGGCCGAATCCTGATTTGCACTCGAACACGACAAGCGAATGGTGTTCCTTTTCGTAGTGGACAAGGCGACACGATCGAGTCTCGTTTCGTCGCGCTGCTGTGTGGTCAATCTGCTTTGGCAAGAATCAAATAAATCTAAGTGCTATCCCAACCAATCGGCGAATGTGGTTAGCGCAAGGAACGAGCCTGACGGAAACGTTTCCCGCCAGGCTCGCGCTAGGGTGTAAGGGATGCTTTCAAGTTCGCGAACGAAAAACGACAATGTTACCGTTTGCGACGAAATGCCCAGGGCAACGCG
>JAGQOZ010000353.1 GCA_020426955.1 Planctomycetales bacterium | reverse complement strand
CCATAAACGAATCGAACTTGCCAAGCTGTGAGGCGGTCCAGGCTGGACGATGCTCGCACAAGACATGTGACATCCTCGCCCGACTGTGTCAAATGCGCAACGACGTGTGCTCCCAAAAAACCAGAAGCTCCTGTAACCAGAACGCGACCCATAACGACGACCACAACTGAGAACCATCTTTGACTGGCATTCGCCGCCAAGAATCAAACCGGGTAACGCCGAAAGCCGCAGGGCATTAGAATCGCTACACCAAGTGTGTTAGCCGAGCTGTGAGAGAAGAGGCCTGATTCACCAACACAAAACATCATAACATGGACGTTTTCTTCGGCCAATCGCAAGACTCGGTTGTCACGTCAAATCACCGCCGTTGCCAGCGCATGTTCGTCATTGCTTACAGCGAACTTTTCAAGCGGTAGACATATGCCAACAATTCGGCAATGGCCTGATACATTTCCACGGGGATTTCGTCACCAACTTCGACCATCCGATAAAGGGCTCGTGCCAATGGCTTGCGTTCCAAAACAGGAACATCGTGCTGTTCGGCAATTTCAATGATTCGCAACGCTAAGAAATCGGCACCTTTGGCAACCACTTTGGGAGCACCGCCTGCTTCTTGATCATATTTCAGGGCTACGGCAAAATGCGTTGGATTTCGCACTACCGCATCCGCGCCAGGCACATTCTTCATCATCCGTCGGTTTGCCGTTTCACGCTGAATCTTCTTCAATCTCGCTTTCAGATGTGGATCGCCTTCTGTTTCCTTGTGTTCGCGTTTCACTTCTTCCAAAGTCATTCTCAAATCGACTTCGTGTTGCCAGCGTTGAAATAGATAGTCGCCAATGCCCAGCGTGGTCAACGCCAGTCCGGATGATCCAATGATTTTGATCACAATGTTCCATGTAGTGGCCACCGTTTCGTTCACGGACGTAAATCCAATGGCATAGATTTGCCCCAAGTCGTTGCGCATCACAAAGAACACAACACATGTGATCACAATCACTTTTAGAATTGCCATAATGCCGCGAACTGTAGTGCGCATCGAAAATAGCCGCTGAAACCCGTTGGTAGGAAGCAAACGATCCCATTTGAATTCCAGTGTTTCCGAAGAAAACTGAATTCCGTTTTGTAAGACGTACACCAGAATGTTCGCCAGAAACAGACTAATGACCACGGCTGCCGTAGCGTAGAACAAGCGTATGCCAAACAGTCGTCCCGCAACGATCACTTCGTTCGAACCCCATTGGATGCGGTCCAGCCCCAACAGTTCGGCTCGCATCACTTGAAACAAGACGCCTCCCAACATTTCGCCCATCGACCAGAAGACCACCGCCAGAACTAGCAACACCAGTCCCGTCGCCAGGTCCGAACTGGTAGCCAATTGGCCTCGGCGCCTTGCTTCATCGCGACGACGCTGCGTAGGTGCTTCCGTCTTTGATTGTTGCGAATCCATGCGATGATTCCGACTCTAAATACTATCGTTCGAACGTTTACCGCCCGATCTCGCGCAGGCGTCACGCAGCTGGCCAACAGAGGTTTCCCGAATTTTCCTTCCCGCAGCGATCGCAGTGATCGCCTTGCTCTTTCTTTTCTCACTAGCGAAAGAACCGCATCCAATCAATAGCCGACTCCTGGATCAACCATTGCAGATGCGCCGCCATGGCGGGCAGAAACAGGAACAACGCTCCCAACCCCACAGTCAATCGCAACGTGAAACCCATCGAAAAGATATTGATCTGTGGCGACGCCTTCATTAGCACGCCCAGCATGACAATCGTAAGAAACAGGCAGATGCCTACCGGCGCGGCTAACAACACGCCGTCGCGATGGACTTGGGATGATTCAACCACCAACGCGTCTAACGGTGCTTCGCTCCAAAACTTGCCAATCGGCAACGCAAAAAAGGATTGATAGACAACGGTGAGAATTCCATGATGAGCGTTGATACCTAACAGTAGCAAAATGGCGAACGACTGAAATATTTCCCCCACAATGTTGGTCATCACGTTTGTGCCTGGGTCAATCAGAGACGCTTGGTTGAGGCCCATTTCGTTACCAATGTACGAACCAGCGATTCGAGCCGGTTCGAGAAATAGACCAAACGCAAAGCCGATGGCGCCACCCACAATTACTTCGCGAAGAATACAAACGGCAAATTGCAGCCAAGCCGCTGGCCCGTCTGCCGCCGACGCATGAAACAGCATGTGGTTCGGTACGATCGGAAACCAGCACAGCGTGAGCGAAACCGTCAGACCTACCTTGACCAGGTTTGGCAGTCGTCTTCCGCCAAATAGCGGAAAAAACACAATGAAGGCGCCAATTCGAGTCAGCATGAGAGCAAAGCCCAGAATCAGCGGTTCCAGTATGTATTGTGTCATCGACCGGCCTCGGCTGCATAGTAAATTGTGATTTGCGTCATCGACCGGCCTCGGCGGCATAGTAAAACATGTTCTGCGCAAAGTTCATCAATACATGCAACGACCATGGTAACGAGAAAGCAATCACAAGCCCCACTGCAAAAATGCGAGGCGCAAAACTCAGAGTTTGCTCTTGGATGCTGGTGACCGTTTGAAAGATGCTAATCGCCAAACCAACCAAAAGACTGACCGCGATCGTGGGAGCCGTCAGCAGTAACGAAGTGTAAAACAGTTCGCGACCAATCTGGACAACGGTATCCATCTCCATAACACTTCTCCTGGTCACAGTTCTGTGATGTTCACTTCCGGTCTAGCCAAAACTGGAACTCAACGCCTGGGCCACCAGCCGCCAACCATCGACTAACACAAACAATAAGACTTTGAATGGTAATGACAGCATCATGGGCGGCATCATCATCATGCCTAACGACATCAATATGGTAGATACTACTAGGTCAATCAGCATGAAAGGGATGTAGATGCAGAATCCCATGATAAAGGCGGTTTTGAGTTCGCTCATCATGAACGCCGGCACTAACACTCGTAGCTTGGTGTCTTCGGGCGCGTACGGCGGTTCTTCTCGAGACAATTCGACGAATAGCGCGATGTCGTCTTTGCGAGTTTGATACAGCATGAACGATTTTAATTCCGAAGTCGCCAGCGCAATCGCTTCCACTCCGGTAACTTCGCCATCCACGTACGGCGTAATCGCTTTTTCGGCCACCGCATCAATCGTTGGCCCCATGATAAACATGGTCAAAAACAATGACATGCCCAATACCACCGGCGTGGGCGGAATTTCCTGAGTGGTTAACGCTCGACGCACAAAAGAAAAGACAATCACGATCCGAGTGAACGCGGTCAGTGAAACCAGCGCCGTGGTCAGAAACGCAAAGCCGCCCATGAACAAGGCAACTTGGATGGGAGTCGCTAGTTCGCCCAAGTTTTCCGACTGTGTTACTCGAGCCGCAAGGTCTAGGTAAGCGTTGGTCTGCGGGTCCACGATGGCGCCTCCATGTGTCTGGACGAAGTCGTTTCGAAAAGGCCGCGTCGCGCGGAACCGTTGTCTAACGAATGCGAGTCCTGGCTGTCGGCAGGTGCAAGCGGTGTGTTCGAATCAAGTTGATCCATCACATCCACAAAATCGCTGGACAAGACTTCCATGTGCTGCAGGCCGTGCGCATCCATTCCTAATAACACTTTGTGCTGCCCAACTCGTACCAGTCGCAATTGGACTTTGCCATTCACCTGCAATGATTCCACAACCGCCAATTCGGATGCCGCTTGTTTGCTGGGCACGTTAGACTTGAGCCAACGTTTGGCCAGCAACAGTGTTCCGCCGCACAGGATCATCACTCCGAAGGTGGCGAACACAAGCTGGCTGACCACCTGCGCAAAATCGATCTTCTCGGGCGAATGGGCCGGAGTGATTTGGCTGGGCGCATCTTGTTCGTACCACGGTTTGTTGGCGACGGCCGTAGGCGCGGGCAAGTCGTCTTGTTCGGCCGATCCCAGACGTCGCACCTGCGTTGATTTGGACTTACGATTCGTGGAACGTGCGGTTCGGTTCAACAGCGAATCTTCAACATCACCTTCGGCCGCAGCGCCGTCGGTTGCGGAAGTAGAAGGATGCTCTTTCGCCGAGACTGATTTCGGCATGCTGGCTTGGATTTGTGCAAACGCGGCCAGAATGGCGTCCGAACCGGTTGGTTCCGTTTCGTTCGCGCAAGCCGAGTTCCAACAACAAGCCAATATGACCAGCAGCAGAAAACCAACCGTCCGTCGAGTGCAGGGCCAATCCATAGCCGCATTCCTTTCTGGCCAATGAAATCGTTGAACGATCGATTCTTCGGAATACGATCTGGTAAATCTTGAAGACTTTGTCGGTTGCAAAGAGTTTGCGGACAAGACTGCGATGTGAAAGCATCGGCAAGCCGCAGAAGAACACGGCTGTGGATTCGCATTGCCGAGACGTAGTTCTCGGCTTGCCGAACGCAGGCTCTATATATGGAGTTTGCTTGGTGGCAGCGAATGTGAAAACGAAAAAAGCGAGCAACCTGGATTGCTCGCTTTTTCGTCCGAAGGAATCTGAGAGGAACCCAGATAAGATTCGGAGGGTTGTTTTTCGTAACTGGTTTAGGCTTACAGCAGCGAAAGGACCAACTGGCTGGTCTGGTTGGCGTTGGACAGAATCGAAGTACCTGCCTGAACCAGAACCTGTTGTTTGGTGAAGTTGGCGATTTCCGAAGCAAAGTCGGTATCTCGAATCACCGATTCCGCAGCCACTGAGTTTTCCAACGTGGTTTGCAAGTTGCTGGCCGTCGATTCCAACGTATTCTGCTGGAACGCACCCAAGGCACCTCGCAAGTTGGTGACTTCGTCAATGGCCGCGTCAATGACGGCGATGGAGTCGTTGGCTTCTTCACCGGACAAGACGCTGATTTCGGCCAAGCTATTGAACTGGTTGCCAGCCACACCTAAACCAAGTGATTCTGGGTTAGATCTGTCGACGGCGATCGAAGCCGTCTGATTCGCGTTTGGCCCGATTTGGAACACCAAGCGATCGTCCGTCACGGTAATCGTTTCTTGACTGGCCGCTCCGGTTAATGTGCTTGTCGCGTCCGCCGGGTCGACCGCGAATCGGACAGCGAGGCCGTCAGCCGCACCCGAATTTGCCGTCAGGATATTACCATTCCCGGTAAAGGTGTCACCATCAATCGTGCCTACAACATCGGAGCCAAAAACGGTACTGGCCGTTCCGGTACCAATTCCGGAGCTTGTAGCGGCGGCTGCCGTATTTGATACCACGTCCAGAGAAGCGTTGCTTCCAAAGCCTTTGGTGTAAAGCCGAGTGGTGGTGCCGTCGACTTCGGCAACAACACCGGTTTCACCACTGAATTCGTTGATTCGGTTTACCACTTCCGCTTGGCTCATGCCGGCGTTCAATTCCACCGTCACGCTGTTGATGGTCAGGATTTCATCTGCTGCCAAATCCGTTGTTTGATCGGCAGTTGCCGAGAAGTTTGCGCGTGTAGCAGCGGTGGTGACTTCCACGTCATAGGAACCGGGCGCTGTTGAACTGGATGCTCGGACAAATGCGGCGACATCGGCATCTGTTGAACTTCCGTTGTAGCCGGCCGAACCGTCCAGCAGTTTCTTATTGGCGAATTGTGTGTTGTTGGCAATACGATTGATGGTATCCAAGGCGTTATCAATTTCCGCTTGGTTGGCCGCCAACGCGTCCGAGTCGTTCACACCGGTATTGGCTGCGTCCAATGCCAAACCGCGAACTCGGTTCAATAGCGTGCTGATTTCGTTCAAAGCACCTTCTGCCGTTTGAACCACGGTAACGCCCTTGTTGGCGTTTTCGATGGCTTGTTCGATACCTACGATTTGAGCTCGTTGCTTTTCCGAAATCACCAACGCGGCTGGACCGTCGGCACCTCGGTTTACCTTCAAACCGGACGACAAGCGTTCCAGCGATTTGCCCAACGACTTGGACGAACGAGCCAGATTGTTCTGTGCTGTAATGGACGACACGTTGTTAGCAATGACAAGGCTCATTGTAACCCTTTCAAAAAAGACTCTTGACTCCTGAGCCGCGAACTACCTTGCCATCCGTAACAATACGCTCCTTTGTTGTAACCTCAAAAGACGCGGATCAAACTGACTTGTAAAGACGGGACCGTTTAGCGGACCATCACAACCTGCAAACTTTATCGAAGCAAACAAACGTAGCTTGCGGCATCGGCGCAGGAAATCACAAAAAGCATGGCCATCCAATGTCTACTTCTTTCCAATGTGCGGCTTGTATGACAAGCGGTTGTCAGTTAGTACGAACCGGCAGCTGGAAAGCACTGGGCGACTTCGTAGAAACCGCATCGCCGCAGCAAAAGTATTTCGTGATACGAAACTGTCACCGTAAAATTTGCTGGGCGAAGAATAAGCGCCGATTCGCAAGAATTGGCAGTTTCCAACCCAGCTACGCCATCAGCCAAAGCGCAGCCTGATCCAGCGCAAACTGGATGTATTTCGAAGT
>JAGQOZ010000352.1:3370-6461 GCA_020426955.1 Planctomycetales bacterium | reverse complement strand
ATTCCGGAGAAACAACAACATGCTGTGCCTAGTGACCGGTGGCACCGGCCTAGTGGGAAATAATGTGATTCGGTGCTTGTTAGAAAACGGGCATCAAGTCCGCGCACTGGTCCGCCATGCCAGCGACGCTCGCCCCTTGGCCGGCTTGGAAGTCGAAACGACCATCGGTGACATTCGCGATGCGAACTCGGTTCGTACGGCGGTTGGAAACGTCGATGTCGTCATCAATGCGGCTGCGGACCTTCACATTGGTTGGACGCGAATCGAACAAGCTCGCCGCATCAATGTGGCTGGCACTCAGAATTTGCTGGACGCGGCCGTGGAACAGAACGCGCGATTCATTCACGTCTCTAGTGTGGACGCATTAGCGGCTGCGGCGTCAGAAGACCAACCGGTTGACGAACAAACGCCCATCCAGCCAAAGGTGCCATGCACCTATGTTTTGACCAAACGAGAAGCGGAGGAGCGAGTCACGGCGGCGATAGAAAGCGGCTTGGACGCCGTGATTGTGAATCCCGGTTTCATGCTGGGCCCGTGGGACTGGAAGCCGTCGTCGGGACGTATGCTGATTAGCGTGGCTACTTCGTTCACGCCGATTGCTCCGCGAGGTGGCATGAGCGGCTGTGATGTGCGAGACGTGGCGGCGGCTATTGTGGCAATCGCGACTGGTTCGCCACAGCATCGCCGCTACATTTTGGCTGGTGAAAATATGCGATACTACGACGCCTGGCGATTGTTTGCTCAAGTCACCGGCGGAAAACCACCGTTTCGCCGCATGCGTCCGGAAATGGCCAAGCTGATTGGCACCATCGGGGATTTATGGACCAAAATCTCGGGCCGCGAAACTGACATCAATTCGGCCATGCTGACGATGTCGCGCTTGTTTAACTATTACGATTCGAATCGAGCGTTTTCTGAATTTGGTTACCAGAGTCGGCCATTTGAATCGACCGTTCGCGACGCATGGAAATGGCTGCAAGAACATCACCAGATTGGATAGTCTTTGATGGCGACCCCATGGACAGGTTTTGGAGTTGCGCCTTCGCGTTTTCCGGGCGGAAATTCCTAGCCCGAAGCGTGAGCGTCCATGTGGAAACTTCCAATTGTCCCTCACTTACGTGTCGGGCTATGAAAAAGCGCAGCTTCAATATGTGCAGGCTTGTAAGTAGCATGGCGATTGACTACACCGCGTCCGCCATGTCTTTCGCATGATAGCTACTACGCACAAACGGACCGCTGGCCACTTTCTTGAAGCCCATGCGTTTGGCGGCTTCGCCGAGTTCGGTGAATTCTTGCGGAGGAATATAGCGCACGACGGGCAAATACTTGTCGACGGCGGGCTGGAGATATTGGCCCAAGGTCAAAAAGTCACATCCGGCATCTAGCAGATCCGCTAAGACATCGAAAAGTTCTTCGTGCGTTTCGCCCAATCCCAACATCAAACCACTCTTGGTTTTGACGGAAGGGGCATATTGTTTGACTCGTCGCAACATTTCCAACGTCCACGCATAGTCCGACTTGGGGCCTCGCACTTGGCGATACAGCCGAGGTACCGTTTCGGTATTGTGATTGAATACTTCTGGCTTCGCATCGATCACTCGCTTTAGCGCCTCTTTGCAAGTAACAAAATCGGGTGTCAGCACTTCAATCGTGGCGTTCGTGGCGTGGCGTACGGCCGTAACGGTTTGGTAGAAATGATCGGCGCCACCATCCGGCAAGTCGTCTCGAGTGACCGACGTAATGACGACATGTTTCAAGCCCAGTCGTTTGGCTGCTTCGGCTACTCGATCTGGTTCGTCCCCTTCCAATTGGTCCGGCTTGCCTCGAGCGACCGAACAGAAGCCGCAAGGCCGAGTGCAGACGTTGCCCAAGATCATGAACGTGGCCGTTTTTTGCGAATAGCACTCCATGCGATTGGGGCATTTGGCGTTATCGCAGACCGTTTCCAGGCCCAATTCGTCCATCAAATTGGCGGTCATGTGGTTGGCGTTCCCCAAAGGTACTTGTCGCCGGAGCCATTCCGGGAGACGTCGACCAGTGTTGCCAACGGGTACCGACGACGCGTCAACGATCGGGAGTTCTGGAAAGGTGGATTCGCTCACAAAATGATCCCACGTGCGATAAATGATTCTGCTAGATGATTCACCCAAAACAGGCGGCAAAAACGGACGATATCTATTGTATCAATTCACGATCGTTCGCCCACCGATGGATTTATACACGAATGTAAGACGCCAGCCTTTTTCAGCTTCCGAGCTGTCAGATTCGGCATATTTTGTTGTGAGCCCGTCAAGAATGAATCCCAACAAGCTCGGATTGCCAAATGCCGAAGGGCATACTATCTTTGAGGGATCACATTTAGACGAAATCGTGCGGCGACTCTAGGCCGTTTCAATATTTGATCAAGAAGGAATCGAGCGATGGTAGCTTGGGACGAATTTTCCGACGCGGAAAAGCAAAAGCTGATGAAGGACGATAGCGAAGCCTGGAACAAGATCTGTACCATCTTGCTGGCCATCATCAGCATTGGGCTGGGCATTGCGTTCCTGGCTATTTTAATCGATTCGATTTTGTTTTAGTCAAGCGAAAGCGGCGTCCGCCCCGAATGGCATTGGGACGCCGTTAATCAACCGCCAATACGGCCCAAGGCATTTCGCCCACGGGCAGTGTCTTGGTGCGAACCAATCGACCGTCATCTTGTAGTCGATGGATGGCCAGCTGGCCGGAATCTTGACCGGCGGCATACAGATAGCGGCCTTGCGAATCAATGGTAAAGCTGCGAGGAGTCTGTTCGGTGCGAACCTGGCCCAATGACGTCAGACGTCCTGAATTTGGATCGATCGCAAATCCGGCAATGCTATGGTGGCCTCGGTTGGCGACATAGATAAACCGGCCGTCCGATGTCATTTCGCAGCGAGCGGTCGAGTTATCATCCGCCGGAAAGTCTTCAGGCAAAGTGCTCACCGTTTGCTGCAACGTCAGCTGACCAGAATCTTGATCCACAGTAAAGAAACTGAGGTTGTCTCCTTTTTCTCCATTGGAATACAGCCAGCGATCGTTCGCGTGCATAGCGACATGTCGAAATTGAAAG
>JAGQOZ010000352.1:0-3273 GCA_020426955.1 Planctomycetales bacterium | reverse complement strand
AGTCATCTGGCGCGGTGAATCGATCGGGCGACATCAAACGCAATCGCCCGGTATCCGAGTTGAATTCGAATTGGAAAATACAATTCGCTCCGGTATGAGAAACATACGTCCGCCGGTTTCGAGAATCGATGGCAATCCCGTGAGCACGCGCAGCCGTCGGCACGGTCTGCACCGGTTGCGGACTAAGCGAACCGTCTTCCTTGATCTGGTGCACGCACACCTTGTTGGCCACGTAGTAGGCGCTCAACAAAAATCGCCCCATAGCATCCACCTGCAAATACGCCGGGTCTTCTCCTCCAACCGCCACGCTGATCAAGACGGGTGGCGTTTGCGGATTTTGGATCGAAAAGCTGGCTAACTGGCCGGTCGATCGAAACGACACCAACAACCAGCGTCGATCAGGCGAAGTGCACATGATGGCCGGTTCGGCTGGACACGTGACTTGGCCGGTCCGATTCAATTCGCCGGTTTCTGAATTGCGTTCGAACTGCACAATCTGTTTTGCTTCTAATAGCGAAACAAACAGCCGTTCGCTTGCGTTCAATAATGTACTACACGATGTCCCGATTGCTACGGCCACAAATATCAAACCGCGATGCATGTTAGTTTCCTGTCGAATAAGGTACGGCGGTCAGCAGACCCAGCCGCCAAGAAAATTGGCCGTAGTTCCGATTGCGTTTGTCTTTTTCCAGCATGCCTTGAAACAGGAATTGTAGCCGTTGCGGATCGACCGTTAATGTTTGGTTGTTGTTACTGCGAATCAGTTCACCATGACTGATGTTGTCCGTCCAGTTGGCAACACCGTCTTCCATCTGAATATTCTTCCAACTGGCAAACGGATTGGTGTCGGAGTCGGCAATCGGCTTCCATTCGCCGTCCAGCCGATCGGCCACGTACGCCTTGTAGTATCGCCGACCATCTTCTTCGATGATCGTTAGATACTGATCGACGCCGTCGATCTTGTACGTGTGGCTGGCTTCAAAGAACGGTCCTGCTAAAGCAAGTTGACAGTGGTCCATGCCCATCGGGAAATCGCTAAGCCGAGTCCACATGCGCCACAGCTTGCCGTTTAGGCTGGTAAAAAACAGGTAAGCTCGTTCTGCATCGCAGATGATCCAATAATCCAGGCCGCCCACTACGCGATGATCTTGCGGCCCGCCATCCAGCATCGGTCGTGCGGCTGACCAGGATGTAGGATCGGCAATGTTCTTGGTCGTGGAATAAGCCACCCACATCTTATTCGAACCAGGGACACCCACTTGATAGATCAAATACCAACAACTCTGCGGTTCGAAAAAGAAAACCTGCGGCGCGCAATAGTAGTCGCTATCTGAAATCGGCAATATGGTTCGTTTTGATTCCTGAGCGGCCTGCCAATTCGTGAACGAAACATATTCAATCGCAGAACGTCCTTCCAGTTTCACGGTCATAAAAACGTGCCACGCTCCGTCATGAAATACCACCGTGGGATCCTTCTGAGCGTGACTGGGGTTCTTGGCACGCACTTCCGGAGCAATCAGCGGTGGACTGCAGGTCCAAGCGAACGGTGGACGCAAGCCGCGCGGTGAATCGTCGCCATAGCTGATACTTGGCGCGGCGAAAAGACAGGCGATCAGCAACGTGATTCGAAAGCTCATGACGTCTCATTCGAAGAAAGCGAAAGACACAACAATGCAATCCAACTGGTTATTGTGGCTCATTTTGCTTGCAACGCAACCGAATCCAATTGACGGTTCGAATTTGTCGTGAAGACAGGGTTGTGCGATCAAACCGAGCAAGAAATGGCAATCTGGTAGCAGATCGGCGGACACTGCCCCAGTGCCAACTGGTCTCCTGTTGGTCGCTGGCGGGAACCGTTATCATGGAGGTTTCCGCAAGATCGGCGGTTTAGTGATTGCGGACATTCAATTCCAGAACGTATGACCCGAAGGATGTCAGTGGGCGATGAAACTGGTCAAAGCGAAAAATAGTGCTGGGCAGATTGTGGTCGGGATCTGGGAAGATCAGTCTGTGATCCCGTTGACCGACTTCCAAGGTGAAGGCGGATTGCAGAAACTATTGGATGCCACGGACGTTGGCTCAACTGCTCGGCAAGCCGCGCAGACCGATAAAGCCATACGGTTGTCTGACGTGCAATTGCTGGCGCCCATTGATCAGCAAGAAGTTTGGGCGGCAGGTGTCACGTACATTCGTAGTAAGGCCGCTCGAATGGAAGAGTCGGAAGCGGCCGCGTCTTGTTATGATCGAGTCTACGTGTCGGATCGCCCTGAATTGTTTTTGAAGGCGACGCCTCATCGAGTGGTCGGGCCGAACGGAGCGTTGCGAATTCGCTTTGACGCCACTTGGAACGTTCCCGAGCCCGAATTGACGTTGGTCCTGAATTCGCGCAAAGAATTTGTTGGCTTCACCATCGGTAATGACATGAGCAGTCGCGACATCGAAGGCGACAATCCGCTGTACCTTCCGCAAGCCAAAGTCTACAACCAATGTGCCGGCTTGGGACCGTGCATCACTCTGAAAGACGCCATGCCTGCCGTGCCGGAAATAGGGATTCGGCTGGCTGTACGTCGTAACGACGCCGTGGTCTTTGAAGGAGAAACTGGTGCCGACCAGATGGCTCGGTCATTTGAAGAATTGATTCAGTGGCTGTGCCGAGAAAATTCGTTTCCCAACGGCGCGTTCTTGATGACGGGCACGGGAATTGTGCCCGATACGTCATTCACACTACAAACCGACGATGTGGTGGCTATTCAAATCGACGGCATCGGTACGTTGACGAACACAATTGTGCAATCTCAAGCTTAGCGAGGAACCTGATGGCTGAACCAGTCTTGATTAATGGCGAATGGAAACAGGCGAACGCATCGTCGACCTTTCAATCTTTCAATCCGAATACCACCGAACCACTTCCCTGTGAATTTCCCGTCAGCAATTGGTCGGATTGTGACGAAGCCTTGTCAGCGGCCGCTGCCGCCGCGTCAGAATTGCGCACGCTTTCGGGCAGCCAGATTGCCGCGTTTTTACGAGCGTTCGCGGACCGGATTGAAGCTCGAGCGGATCAATTGGTCGAAGCCGCCCATCAAGAAACGGCACTTCCCAAGTCTCCTCGGCTGGCAGACGTCGAACTGCCACGTACTACCAATCAGCTGCGTCTGGCAGCGCAGGCGGCAGAAGAAGGTTCGTGGCGACAAGCCACCATTGATACCAAAGCGGGAATTCGATCGGTTTACGAACCGATTGGTCCCGTTGCCGTGTTTGGACCAAACAATTTTC
>JAGQOZ010000351.1 GCA_020426955.1 Planctomycetales bacterium | reverse complement strand
GGTCAGTTGCGGATCGTCCGTCTTCCACAAGCGTTGCTGGACATACAGTTGTCGAAAATCAATGGCATGATGTCCGAACCGCAATTCGACCAGCCGACAATCTGTGGAATCACGTAGCGTTCGCACCGAATAAACTCGTCCGCCTTGTTCGTTGCCAGCGAGGCGATCACCGTCAAAGACCACGCCGTCGCCTGCCGCGACGTCTTTTTGCAGAATGACTCGCACAGCATCTTTTCGTACTGAGTCAACTCGTCCAATCAGGATGCCTCGCTTGCTGGAACTGTCGGCCGGAACCAGCATTTTGTGGTCACAACCTTGCAGCCAGCCCGGCGAGAAACCTCGGGAAAACGACAACTGCAATTCGTCTCGTTCTTGTGTCGTCACGTGATGCGGACGGCTGTGCATAGCTGCGTCGATAGCTCGGCGGTAATGGCCTGTCACATTGGCAACATATTCGGGCGTCTTGAGGCGTCCTTCGATTTTTAGACAAGATATACCGGCGTCAATCATTTGTGGTACCAAATCAATCGCCGCCAAATCTTGTGGGCTGAGTAAGTATTTGCGGTTATCAGTGCCCACATGTTGTCCGTCACAGTACAGTTCATACGGCAGTCGGCACGCTTGCGCACACTGGCCTCGATTGGCACTTCTGCCGCCCAATGATTCGCTGGTTAGGCATTGCCCGGAATAGGCCACGCACAAGGCTCCATGCGCGAAGGCTTCCAATTCCACGTTGGTTTGCGAGGCGATGTCGCGAATTTCGTCGATGGCAAGTTCGCGTGCCAAGACAACTCGTTGTATGCCCAATTGTTCCGCCAAGCGAATGGTTTCCGCACTGGACAGCGTCATCTGCGTGGATGCATGAACGGGCAAGTCAGGGCAAACGGCGCGAATCAACCGAGCCGCACCGACATCTTGCACCAAGACAGCGTCCGCACCGGCGTGAGCCAAACGACGCACGTTGTCTTCAAAAGCCGAAAGTTCGTCCATGAAGACCAGCGTGTTCAATGTGACATAACCGCGCACGCCACGTTGATGTAATTGCGTAAAGATTTCTTCAGCATCTTCGATGGCGAGGTTGGTGGCTCGTGCGCGAGCGTTAAAGCCCGCCTGCAGCCCGAAGTAGACCGCATCCGCTCCATTTTCGATGGCCGCGGCGATGCATTCTCGATTGCCCGCTGGCGCTAAGAGCTCGATTCGCTTTTCGGTTTCCATAAACTACTGCGCCAATTTTCTGTTCATTGTTGGAATTCGACGAAATCGCACACTTTGTTAAAAACGTTGGATTGTGTTTAATGAGTGTTTGCCGTCTACCATTGTAGAAAAAAACATTTTTCCCACTAACCCCGAGGAAGCAATCTATGAAGCTCTTGCGTATGAAGACTTTTTGTCTTGGCTGTTTGTTTTTGACTGGGGCAACCGGTCAAGTATTTGCGGACTATGAATCTGCTGTATTGGCCGATGGTCCCATTGGCTATTGGCGCATGAACGAGTCAGGTGTTGACATTGCTGCCAACTTGGGCTCGAACGGGATTGAGGGGGAATATTTTGGCGGCCAACACGTCCCTGCCGAAAGCTTTACATTAGTGGACGGTCGACAAGTGAACCTGGGAGCTGGCAATCTAGGCTTCCAAGTGGGCGAAGACATTGACGAATATATGCAAGTCATCGATCCAATCATGTCCGACTTAGGCGAATTCACCATGTCTGCCTGGATCAATCCGGACATTCGCGACGGCAATCGCATCGGTTTGATGGGCCAGAACGATGTTATCGAATTTGGATTCATTAGCCCCAACCAGATTCAAATGTGGACGCCGTCGGGACAGGTCTTGAATTACGCCATCGACCCGGTCAATGAAATTCCGGAAGGGACTTGGTTTCATTTGGCCACCGTTGGAACCGGACGCAATATCAATCTGTATCTTAACGGAGAACCAGTTGTGGAAGCCGCCGGGCCTCCGCTGTACGGCCAATCCAACTTTCCGTTCAATATCGGTGGCGGTGGAGTGTACGACGTCACTGGAAATCAATTCACCGGTTCGATTGATGAAGTAGCTGTTTTCACCACTGCATTGTCTGATGCTCAACTTTCAGCCCATGTAGCTGCCGCACAGAATCCTAACGGCGACTATGCAGCTACCGTCTTGGCAGACGGCCCGCTTGGCTACTGGGGATTCAATGACGCAGGCGATGCCGCTATCAATCAGGGAACGGGTGGTGCGTCGTTGAACGGTGAATACGTTGGCACAGAACCCGCCGCACCAGGCGCTAACGAATCGTTTCCCGGCGTCAAAGGCACCAATGGGATTTTCGGCGAAGCACCGGACGACGGCTATGTGACGATCGATTCATCTATTCTGAGCGGTCTCGGCGAATTCTCGCTGACAGGATTCGTCAAACCTGGTTTCATTGAAAACAACCGAGTTGGTTTGTTCGGACAAAATGACGCTTTGGAGTTTGGCTTCATCAGTCCCACTACCATTCAAATGTGGACTCCGGGCGGCGGCGCAGTCAACTTTGACATCATAGACGAAGTTCCCGAAGACGAATGGGTTCACTTGGCCGCCATTGGCGATGGTTTCGAAATTCGCATCTACATTGATGGCGAAGAAGTCGCCATCGGTGGTTCCGAAGTAGTTGAACCAACGCCCGTTGATTCGTATGGTTTTTCCGACTTCCCGTTCAATGTGGGCGGCGGCGGCGTTTTTGACGGCTCTGGCAACCAATTTACCGGAATCATTGACGAAGTAGCCGTTTGGGACAAAGCCCTGACGGGCGCTCAAATCAAAGCCCATTTTGAAGCGGCATTGGTCGGTGGCGGCGTAGAAGGTGATTTCAACGGGGACGGCCAACTGACAGCCACGGACATTGATCTGTTGACAGCCGCCGTGGGTTCCGGCGATGTGGCTTTTGACCTGACGGGTGACGGCCAAGTTAACGAAGCGGATCGAAGTCGCTGGGTCAACGAACTCAAGTCGACGTACTTTGGCGATGCCAACTTGGATGGTGAATTCAGCAGTGCGGACTTTGTGGCCGTCTTTACGGCGGGCGAATACGAAGACGCCGTCGCTGGGAATTCAACCTGGGCCGAAGGGGATTGGAATGGAGACGGTGACTTTACCAGCGGTGATTTTGTTGCCGCGTTTTCGGCTGGCGGATACGAAATCGGGCCTCGTGGCGGTGTGGCAGCCGTACCCGAACCGCAATCTTCCCTCGTCATCGGCTTAGCGGGGTTGTCCATGCTGGCACTGCGACGCCGACGTTAGTCCAGAAAACAAGTTGTTTGACATAAAAGGGCTCGGAACACTACTGCGTTCCGAGCCCTTTTCATTGTGCGTTGACCCAACATTCCTGACGGTTTTGTTCGCCGCCTTTTTCGTCAAAAACAACCCATTCGATTTCGACCGATGTGTCACGTCAAATCAATTCGAACGGAACTTTACCGCCTGAGATCAGTTGCCGAGGTCGTCCGAGTGGGTCGCGAATGGTGTCTTCCGGCTTCAGCCCCAAGGCGTGGTACACAATGGCGTTGAAATCCGCAGGAGAAATCGGCCGCGACGTTGGATATTCTGCTTTTGAATTGGTACTGCCAATCACTTGACCGTGTCTGTAGCCGCCACCAGCAAACAGAATGCTTTGAGCTTGCGGCCAGTGGTCTCGTCCTGCGTCTTTGTTGATTCGAGGTGTGCGGCCGAATTCGCCGGCCGTGATCACTAGCGTGTCATCCAACAAGCCTCGATCGGCCAAGTCGCGAATCAAAACGCCTACTGCGCGATCATGTCGCACCAATTTGTCATCCAATGCTCGTTTGATATTGCCGTGATCATCCCAATAGCCGGTGTTGAGTGAAACGTAGCGAACACCCGCTTCAATAAATCGCCGAGCCAACAGAGCTTGTTCGCCCCAGCCGGGACCGTACTCTTCTCGCAGTTTGGGATCTTCTTCGTCCAAATTGAACGCCGCTCGAGCTTTGCCTGACAGCAGCATATCTTGCGCTTGCAGATTCATTTCGTCCATATTCTGGAACGTGCCGGTCGCGTCGACATCTCGGCGCAAGCGATCAAACTGTTGCAACAACGACAGCCGATTCATCAACCGATCTTGGGACATGCCGTCCACCAACTTGAAACTTTTGTCACTGCCCGTGGGCAAAAAACCGGCTTCGTTGCCGTAGCTGAAGTCGCCGATTCGAAAGGGATTGTGAGCCACGCCTAGATAGGCAGCGCCATGAAATCCAAATCCGCCGTCATTGATATTGATGGTCGACGGAACGCCTGTTTTGCGAGGCCCCAACAGATACGAAGCGACGGCCCCCATCGATGGATCTCGAGCCGCTCGGTCCGAACCATTGGCCCCCAGATAGCCGGTCAACATCCAATGCGCCGCAGCCCAATGGTCTCCGTTCCCGTGCGTGAAGGAGCGAATAATGGAACACTTGTCCATGATCTTGGCGTGGTATGGCATCAGTTCACAAATCTGCAAACCGGGCAAGTTGGTGCCGATCGATTGGTAGGGGCCTCGGACTTCTTCCACTTGATTCGGTTTCATGTCGAACGTGTCCAACTGCGATGGACCGCCGTGTTGCCAAATAAGAATCACCGAACGCTTGGACTTATGCGGGTTCGTAGCTTCCGCCCGTAGCAAGTCGGGCAGCGTCAGTCCGAATGCGCCAAGTGCGCCCAGTTGAATGAATTGGCGGCGAGGAATTCGGTCACAAAACTTGGTTCGCTGGCCATGAATGGTGAGCATCACAACAGTCCTGAGCTTGGTGGGATTCCGAACATAAGGCGAGTTCCCTATTGTAACGACAATTTCGCGTCACAATCAATCTCGTTCGAATCACGCCAAGCAAAGATTCTGTTTCAGCCTATTTGGTGGACCAGTTGGTGTTTGCCCTGGCAGTTTCTATCGGCACGGCATGCCACCGCTGTGTTGCGTCTTGCGTAGCCAAGCCGTAACGGTTTAATTTGGCAACGGCGTCATCTACTTGGAAATCGATATCGAGTCCGGTGATTGCTCGCAACTTGCGTTCGGTTGCTTCGTCCAGTTCCTGTTCGGACCAGCCTGCCGCCGGAGCATTTTTCCAGAGCATGTAATATGCCAAGACAGTTTCACGAAACTCCTGGTCGTGACTTTCGTCGATCACTCGAAACAGCACACCGGCATTGTTGTCCAAGTTTTGAAAGTACAGACTACGAGTTCGATTTAATTCGTAAGTATCCATGATGCGACGATAGCCGAAGAACGACTTCACGCCGTAGCCGATGGTTCCCGCCACCAGACCAATGAACGCAATGAATCCGTAGATCCCAGCAAACGCCAACAGCAAGGCGCCTTTCAAGACTTTGATAGTGGCGATGGCGACCCCGGAAACGGTTGGCAGAATAATCTTGCCACCGTCCAGCAGCGACATTTTGACTCGGCCGCCAGGCAACATCATGTCAACATCTTCTTTGGGGACGTTCTTTAGGAACTTCAGATAGACAATTCGAGTGTCATCGCCTTCAGCCAAACGGTCGTGATCTCGCAGGCGATAAATCGCGGCGACTCGTTGATAAGTAGGAACTTCGACTAGTTTGGGTCGAAAAAAATTCCTGGCCGAATGCAAGACTCGCTTGCCAATCACATCACCTCGAGCATAAACCACCAAGCGATCAAAGACGTCGAAATCAATGTCCAGCGGCACGCCCCAATGACTGGACGCACCGACGGCGTCTTCAATTTGTTCGCGAGAAAGACGATGAAAGTTGGCTCGCAACAGCGCGGATTCGAATCGATCGAACAGCAATTCAATGGAGGCTTCGCGGTCTTCGTGCGTTATTTCGCGAAGTGGTAGCGTGTCCGGATCGGGATTGACTTTTTCGTAAGCTTGCTTGAGCGAATCCAATTCGCGATGCAATTCGAATTGGACAGTCAGGTCAATCTTGCGGCACAGATCTCGAAAGTCCGCCTGATCGTGGGCCGCTAATTCGTCGGACAGCAAATCAACCAATTCCGTCTTACAGATGGGAATATAATGTTCGCGCCGCCAATGCTGCGCGTTTCTGGGGATGTAGTCATCCCCTACCGCTTCCGGAACCGGTTCGACATGTTGATTGTCATTCATCGTTTGCCTCAACGTCAGTGCGGGCATGAATATTGAATTCGAGCAACCTATTTGATGTCGGGCGATTCGGCGGTATCAATTTCCGCATCGCCGTCATCGGGAATCGAATCAATTTCGTCCGTGATGGAATCCTCGTCGCGGTCGTCGTCTTCAGCGCCGCTTTCCATGGCGTCCGCCATTTCTGCTCGCTCTTGAGCGTCAATCGACAAAACCTTGCCTTGGTAGCTGAGCATTTCTTCAATACGAGCCAACTTACCGCGGAAAAATGGAAACAACGGAATGCGATACAACCCGAAAACGCGCTTCATAGTGAAGATCGGCTTATTCATCCGAGTCTTCAGCGACAAAGATCCAATACCGCCAATGAAACTCTCCAAATAGTCCGGCGGTTCGTCTTCGGTCTTCAGGCCAATCAG
>JAGQOZ010000350.1 GCA_020426955.1 Planctomycetales bacterium | reverse complement strand
CGTCGTTTCGGCAACAGGGACATCCTGCTTCGTTTGATCCGATCGCAGCTTGTCCAGTTCGGCTTCCAGCTGTTGAATGCGTTCGTTCAATATCGTCTTGTCTTCATTGGCCGTGTCCAAAAGCCGAGCGATCTGTTGTTGCTCTCGATCGGATTCTCGCCAATTCTGCAGTTCGGAATTGAGTGATTGAACTTGAGCCCACAAGGATTGCTTTTCGATATGCACCTGCGACAGCTGATGCCGCATGCTATCTATTTCTCGCTGGCCGCTTTGTGCTTCCTGAAGCTGCGCTACCAAGCGGTCTTTATCTTCATGTAATGCCGTCAGATCATTCTTCAGTTTTTGCGATTCCAATCGAATCTCTTCCAGCTTGGTTCGCAGGTCGTCGTTTTCTTGTTCCAATTCAGTTGCATGGTTTGTTTCGGCTGGACTTGTCACCGTTGCCGATTGGAGATCTTCTTCCAGTTTGATCAACCGGGCCTGAGATTCACCGCTTCGCAATTCCGCTTCTTCCAGCTGCAAGCGAAGTTGTTCTTGGTTGGAACGTTCAGAATCCAGCGCTTCCGTAGCGGTTTGTAAATTCTGACGAACCGTCTGCAGCTCTGCTTCCAAGGTTTGAATGGTTTGTTCGAACTGCTGCCGTTGACTTTCTGCTTCCGCGATTTGTTCTGGCGAAGGTGCCGATTGTTCAAGCTGCTGGCGGAGTGAATCGAATTCGATCTCTTTTTGTTCGCGTTCAGTCGTAAGCTGCTGAACTTGCTGCTGTAAGGCTTGCGAATGTTCCTGAGTCTCGCGAACTTGCTGTTGCAATTGTGCCAGCTGTTCTGGAGCAATCGCGTTTTCGGTTGCCGCCTGCAATTGCTGTTTCAGCTGCGTATGGGCGTTGGCGGCCTTTCCCAGTTCCGCCTTCATCAATTCAATTTGCTGGCCCGCCTTCTTGAGCATTTCTTGATATTTGGCGACCTCGCTCGGATCGCCTGACTGGAACTGCAAGTCGGTCGCTAATCGATGCACGTTTTGCTGAGATTCGCGATATTTGGCGTCCAGCTGTTGCAGTTGCTGAGCGCCTTCGGCCAGTTTCTGCTGCATGGCCTGAAAACGAGCTTTCCAGGTCTGTTCGGCTTCCTGATATTGTTGCAGACGCTGAGCCAATTGTTGGTTGTTCGACGCCAATTCAGCCATCTGTGCTTGGAGTTGCGAATCATCTTCCGCAGCACCGCCGATCAACGGCTGTGGCAGGTTCTGCGCCGCAGGTTCGCTGATTTCTTCCGGCGACGAATCGACCGACACAGCCGCATCTTCCGTGGTTTTCGCTGCACCTTCGGACGAATCAGGTTGCGTGGCTGCGCGATTGCGAAGCTCTGTCACCTCTCGCTCCAGCGATGCAACCAACGCTTCCTTTTCGCCCAAGATCGAACGCAGCTGGTCAAACTGTTCAGACAGTTTGGTCGAATTGTCTTTTGCCGAATCGCGTTCTGCAGTGAGTTCCTGAATGCGATCGCTCTGCTTGTCCAGTTCCATCTGCAGCGAAATCTGTTCCTGATGCAGCTGCCGAATTTGCCACTGCGTGTCCGACGGTGTTTCGGGTTCTGCTGCGGGAGCTGGCGGAGTGACCAACGGCTGAGTGGCGGCGATGGGCTGTGCCTGCCGAGCAGCTTCCAGGTCTGCCTCCAGCTGAGTGACTCGGTCTTTTTCTGCTGCCAACTGCGCCTGCAATACAAACACCTGCTTTGGCACATCACCTTTGCCTGCCAGCTGCGTCAGCTGTGACTGCAACTGTTCCGCTCGTTCAAATTGCTGCGCGTACGCCAACTGGTATTGCTCTAGCTGCGCAGCCCACGCTTGTGCATCGGCAGTGGGTTGAGTGGCGGCGGGTTCGTGTTCACGAACTTTCTTGCGCCGCTCGGGCAGCTTGTTTCCGCTCTTCGGTGGCGGCAGCTTGGATTTTAACTTGGCGTCTGCGGCCGAAGGTGCACTAGCGGGTTCGTTATTGGATTCCGCGACTTTCGGTGATTCGGCGGCAGGTTCTTCTTGTGCTTCTGGCTCGCGCGGCGGTGCCGGTTCAGGCCGAGCGGTTGGAATCACGTCGATCGGTTCTGATTCGTACCGTTTGACCGTATCGCTGCGTTGATCTTGCAGGGCCTGCAGTTGCCGTTGCGCTAAGATCAGCTGTTTCTTGTATTTCGCTCCGGGAAGCGAACCCACAATATAGCCAATCGCCAAACCGGCAATGGCGGCGACAATTCCGACAATCAGAGGCAAAGTTGCAGCGGCAATGAACATGGATTTTTCGTCTCCCAATCGCTTGGCGCGGTCAATGGGATTTGTTGAGTTTTCTCTGGCAAAGGTCGCGAGAATTGGTCTTGCGCGTTAAGCATGCTTGTTCGCGTTCAAGTCAATCAACGGCCCTTTCTACGGCCGTCCAGTTAGAGTTTAGCACGTATCGTATTATCCGGAAAAAATCCGGTTTTAGGGCCTGTAGGAGTGATGCTAGCGAACGGAGATCGTCGGTCCAGCAAATCTTGGTTGTGTCAAATGGAAGTGGTCGCTATGATCCGCCCCAACATCGTTTTTGAAGGCACATTCGAAAAAGAATTTGGTCCAAGGAAGGTCCCAGATGCTTCTGTTCGCCCAGACGTCTAATAAGTTCAGCGAGCTGCTGACATCGGTTAAGGCAAACATCGATACCTACATCGTGGATAACGCTCCACGCATTGTCGACCTGGTTGTCAAAAATGTGCTGCCCGCCGTCGCCATCTTCTTTGTTGGGCAGTGGGTGGCCAAGTATGCCACGCGTTTACTTGCACAGGCCTTGCGTCGAGCGAAATTGGACGAAACGCTCAGCAAATTTCTCTGCCGATTAGGCTACGCCGCCATGATGGTTGGCGTTTCAATCACGGCACTCAAGTCGTTGGGCGTGGACACCACGACCTTTGCGGCTGTGGTGGCTGCTAGTGGTTTGGCGATTGGTTTGGCGTTCCAAGGCACGCTTTCCAATTTTGCAGCTGGTGTGATGATTATTATCTTTCGCCCGTTCAAGGTTGGAGATTTTGTCGAAGTAGCGGGCAGCAAAGGCAAAGTGGAAGAGATTCACATTTTCAGCACGCTGATGAATTCGCCCGACAACGTCAAGACGTTTGTGCCGAATGGTTCCATCATTGCCGGTAACATTACCAACTATTCATACGAACCAACTCGCCGAGTCGACTTGGTGTTCGGCTGCGGCTACGGTGATGATCTGCGAGCGGTCAAGCAGTTCTTGATTGAAACGGTCAATTCGCATCCGCTGGTGTTGCACGATCCTGAACCGGTGGTGGCGGTGAACGAATTAGGTGACAACAGCGTGAACTTTGTAGTGCGACCCTGGGTTCGATCCGAAGACTATTGGACCGTTCGCTGGGACTTGATCGAACAAGTGAAGCTTGGCTTCGATCAACGTGGTTTCGAAATTCCGTTTCCGCAACGCACGCTACACGTTTTGGAGCCTGTCGAACAGACCGCGGAAGATTTGGAACCGGCACCGCCGTTAGATCCGCCCATTCGACCTCGTCGAGTGGCGTAGCACTTCACGCCTTCGGCTCATTTGAACTACTTGATTGGGAACGCAACGAGGCTCATCCCCCCCAGCTTCGTTGCGTTTCTTCTTATTGCAGCGGAATCGATTCGGCCAGCACCAATTGCGGAATTCCGTTACGCACCACGTAAAAGCGACTCTGCTGGTGGTTAACCAGTCCCGCTTCGATGGACCCGGAAACAGCTTTGCCCATTTCGTTCACCAGCTGACCTTCATTGGCTTGTTGATTCAGTTTTTCTAGCATTGCCGGCGATGCAGGTGATAGCGGTGATCGAGTTTCCAGGCAGACGAAAAATTTTTCTTGTTCTACGGCGTTCATGCGCGGGCAAACTCTCCAATGGAGCGAACGGTAAATGTTCGCCTCGGTTTGTCGTGAAAAATGGTTGCACGCATTCTACCGCTGTCGTCGATACGTCCATAGACGGCGTTGTTCGAGCCCTACTATTGGTGCGGTTGGTGGCATGAGAAATCATATTCATAGTGCGGCGATTCTGTTTACCTGGTGGATGATGGTCAGTGGCAATTCCATGGCAGCCGAACCAGCGGATGTGCGTTACACCACGGAAATGGTCGAAGTGCAGCGAGTGCGTATGCGGCCGGAAGTGACTTGGGAGAAGGTCGAACAAACCATTGGTCGCTGGAATATTTTTTCTGTACCGGCCACGCAAACTCAGTGGGTGCCCAAAGTGGTCTGGAAGCCAGAACGGTATCGCACCATGATGCCGATCAATCGAATTCGCAGTACGGGCACCACGGAACGCATGGCCTATCGCGCCGGCCGAGATGGCTGGCGACCTCGGTTGGATACCGATGCACTGAAGGTGCGTTAGCAATAGATGCATCAAACAGGTTCGTCCAGAAATCTCGGACAAGCTAATACGCTTGAGCGTCTTTCTGCTGCTGCCATTGCTGGAATAAATCGCGGCATGCATCGGATTGAACGTTGTTGATCAGTTGGACGGAACTGCCGCCTTGCTGAAGTAAGGATTCGGCCGGTACGGACAGTTCGTTGAAGCCGGCCTGCGTGGCGTCAGCGATGGTGGCGCCGTAAAAGACCGTGGTGGCTCGCGCCCAGTGGAGTGCGGCCATGCACATCGGGCACGGTTCGCAAGTGGTGGCGACAACGCAGCCGGTTAGTAACACTTGCGACGTTCGGCGACATGCTTCGCGAATCGCGTTAATTTCTGCGTGAGCCGTGACGTCGGTGGTCAGCCAGACCGTGTTGTGACAAGCGGCCACAATCTTGTCTTCGATGGCAATCGCACAGCCGAATGGAGTTTGCCCCGCCGCAATTCCTCGTCTAGCCGCGTCGATCGCGATCTGCATCAGCTTTTCTGGTTGCATGACACTGGTCTCCGCATAATGATGTCTCGGTGGAACACGTCAACTTAAAACCCCTTGTCACGTCAATGCATCACCGTGACAATACCGGCTAAACGTTGCCTGTTTTACGTTGTTTAGCGTCCCGGCAGGTGTTCGACTCGGAACCATCCTATTCTTTGAAAACGATCTGAATTATGGCCCAAAATCCACAAGTCATTCTGACCGGCTTTGCTGACGAATCGGCAAATCATAAAACGGCACTCGAACAGTTTTCGGCGTATGCCGCCGCCGGAATGAAATACTATAGCATTCGTTTCATCGACGTTGGCAATGGTATCAAGAACGTCATGAAATTGGACAAGGCCGAAGTAAAGCAGATTGTCGAACTGCAAAAGGAATTCGGACTGCAAGTGTCGTCGCTCGGTTCGCCCATTGGCAAAGTCAAACTACTGGACGTAGATGATGGTACCAAGAACGCGTTTATTCCGTTCAAAAAGTATCTGAAAGAGGACGTCAAAAAGGCTTGTGATTTGGCCAACGCGTTTGGCACCAAATTGATTCGCGGGTTTTCGTTCTATCATCCCAAAGGGACCGACCCCCACGAACATATTGCTCAGGTGGTGGATCAGCTTGGTCCGATTGCCGAACTGTGCGACGCCAATGGACTGACCTTTGGCTTGGAAATTGAAGCGAATCTTGTCGGCCAGACTGGACAAATCTTGGCCGAATTGCACAAGAAAGTGAAAAGTCCGGCGCTAGTCACCATCTTTGACGCGGGCAACATTATTACGCAAGGCTTCACACCTGCCGAAACATTCGAACAATACTTGGCCATGAAGCCAGGCTTAGGGTGGGTTCACATCAAAGACTATCGTCACCCTCAACCTTTGCAGCGCCAGACACACGTGGACGAAGAAGCGCTTAAGAACTTTGTGCCTGCCAACCTAGGCGACAGCGGTCATGAAATCATCCTGCGAGATCTCCGTTCGCACATTCCCAAGATGGAAAAGACGCTCAAGAAACGAGGAGTCCCGGGCGTCTTCTTAGACCTGGAACCGCATGTCAAAGGCGGTGGCCAATTCGGCGGTTTCAGTGGACCGGACGGATTTGGTGTCGCTCTACGAGGACTCTGCAAAGTCTTGGATTACGTCGACATCGACTATCACCTACGCGACTTCGACGACGTGTTACAGCTACGTGGTTTCTAGGGAAGCATCCGGTCAGTATGGCCAAACTAGCCTTGATCACCAGATATCCCGCAGTCCAGGAGTAAGTGTAGGATAGGGTGAAACAAGTATCACTAATGTCCATCCGATTACGGGCGGCAAGCGTCTGAGACGTGATACGAGGAAGCTCCGACATCAGAAGTCCTGGAATTTGCACCTCACCAAGTTCTTATGTCCTCGAATGGCTGGCACCAACCAACGCCGTTCCCGTTTCTTTCTCGGCTAGAAACGAATTGGCTCGAGCAGAAATGCGCGACCTGACCGACCTGCCCCCCGTTTCTTTGTTGTGCCTTATTGCCTGCGTCCCCGTTTCATTGTCAAGGCACCGCCCTCCGCCCAGCGGGCGAAACATCTCTGCCGGTGTGCGTCAGCCACCGGTCGTCGTGCTGTCCCGCCGCTTCAGCCCTGCGGGCG
>JAGQOZ010000349.1 GCA_020426955.1 Planctomycetales bacterium | reverse complement strand
TGGGGGTCTGTTCGGCAAATAATTTCGTTGGCACCAAAGCCTGCAATTGGTTTCGGACAGCCATATTTTCGCGGCCCGGGCCCAAGTCCGGAAGGTCATTTTCCCGAATCAGCTCTGCTACAATCGGTCCATATGTTTCAGGGGAAAACGAATTCACCGTTTTTTTCTCCAGTCTGACCAGCAAAGTTTCGAATTTACTGCAAGGTTTTCTGAGGGCGAATGTAACGTCTGATCAAGGGGGCAAGCAACCGTCTCTACCAGCGAACGTTATTGGCTGGTACAATTTTGACTTCTTTTTTTCGAACTCTATTCGCAGTTTCAGGGCGAGTCAGGCAAATGGACGAATCCAAGTCGAATCCCTCTACAAATGATCCAACTACCGATAAACCTTCCGTTCGAATCAAAATTGGTTCGCAACGCGAATCGGACTCGACACTCGACGTCCAACCCGCGACCACAGCCGACACACGACCGTCCTCGTCGGAATCCACTCCGCCCGTGAATTTGTCGACTGATTCGGCCGTGCCTGAACCCTCGCCGGAATCAACGGAAACACAGCCTGCCGAACCAACGCCGATTGATCCAACGCCGGTCCCCTCCGAACTGGAAGGCTCGTCGCCTGCCGCGCCCAAAAGCTTTCCTCCGCCTCGTCTGAATCGGATGTCCAAAGATCTGCAAGATGAAATTGACGCGGCGCTGGGTGACTTTTCCATTGATGATTTAATGTCCGATTCATCTGCCGTAGGGCCGTCCGCAGCAGATCAAGTGGAATTGGATGCCCGACGTTTTGCTACCGTCATGAAAGTCGACAAAGAAAGTGTCTTCTTTAACTTGGGTGGCCCTCATGAAGGCATTGCGGCCAAGAAGCAGTTTGACGAAGTCCCGGAAGTGGGCCAACAGCTAGACGTGGTGCCAGTTCGCTTTCTGACCGAAGAAGGCCTATATGAAGTGGTGATTCCCGGCGCGTCCGTGGAAGTTGCCGATTGGTCCGACTTGGCCGAAGGCGTTACGGTGGAAGCCAAAATTACCGGTCACAATAAAGGTGGCTTGGAATGCGAAGTGAATCACATTCGCGGGTTTATTCCGGCTAGCCAGGTTTCCCTGTATCGCATCGATGATTTCGAACAGTATGTGAACGAAAAACTGGTCTGCGTGGTGACCGAAGCCAATCCGGATCGTCGCAATCTAGTGCTTAGCCATCGCGCCATCATGGAACGCGAAAAACAGGAAGCCAAAGAGAAGATGATGGCCGAATTAGAAGTCGGCCAGATTCGCGAAGGAACCGTGCGCAGCTTGCGTGACTTTGGCGCGTTTGTCGATATCGGCGGCTTGGATGGATTGATCCACATTAGTCAGCTGAGTTGGGAACGAATCAAACATCCCAGTGAAGTGTTAGAAGAAGGGCAGGGCGTCAAGGTTCGTATCGAAAAGATCGATCCAGAAACCGGGAAGATTGGTCTTTCCTATCGAGACCTCTTGGTGAGTCCTTGGGATGGCGTTGACGTCAAGTATCCGATCGGCGGAGTGGTTGCGGGAACGGTTTCCAAGATCATGGAATTCGGCGCCTTCGTAAAGCTGGAACCGGGCGTGGAAGGGTTGGTGCATATTTCCGAACTGGCGCATCACCGTGTGCAACGAGTTTCCAATGTCGTAAAGGAAGGACAGGTGGTCGAAGTCAAGGTTTTGACGGTCGACAAAGAGAATCAAAAGCTGAGTCTTTCCATTAAAGCAGCTCAAGCCACGCAAGCCGCAGCGAACGCAGAAGAAGAAGAAGCGGCTGAGCCCGAAGAAGTCGAAGTTCGCGCACCGGTTGTGCCGGAACATCGCGGACCACTCAAAGGCGGCCTAGAAGGACCTCGCGGCGGCGAAAAATTCGGCTTGAACTGGTAGATGGCATTGGTCGTCGAATGAAATTCCAAGTTGCGAATGCGTGTTTTTGCGGCAGAAATTCGTAGCCCGACGCGTTAGCAAGGGACCAAGGAAACATCCAATTTCGCCTCACTTACGTTTCGGGCTACCTTCTCTAATGATCAATCGATACGGCCGGCCGTCACCGCTTGCCTTGTTCGGTCCGTGCGAGCTTCCAGTTCGAGCGCCGAGCGAACCGAATCAAAAGGCAATTCGCTGACGGCGAATCAAACCCTGACATTTTCTGAACCCTGAATCATTCGCAAACCATCGCGTCGTACTCTTGTTGTTTCCGCCATTCGCGTTGCGTGGCTGACAGATTTGACTGCTATAAATTGCCTAACCAGCAAGAGCGGTACTGTGCTGGCTTCGATTCAGCTAGCAGTGGGTTTTTGCCGAACAGAAGGATGGACGAATCAATGCGCGACAGCGTGGCGTGGTTCGTTCCATTGGTTCGGCGAACTGGTCCTCTTGGAATGAGTGAGAAACTATGTGGCGTTCAATCTTTTTGGCCATTGGAATTGCGCTATCGTTGTTTGGTGCGCAGAGCATGGTGATGGACCGCCTCATCTTGTCCGATCGGTTTGATCAATCGGTGGTGAATACCAACGAGTTTTTTCCGGAGGAGTCGACCACCACCGTGACGCCTCGTGAAATCACGCCCGCCGAATGGACTCCGTGGACGCTCATGTCAGCCGGCGCCGTGGTCATGCTCTATTCGATCACGCTCAAGCGAACGTAACCTCGGTATTTGGCCTGTGATCTCCATTCGCTCCGTCACCTCGACGTCGGAAAGTCGTTATACTGGTGGGGTGCCGAATCTGGTCCGTTTCGGATTAGCGTTTGGCGACCAGATTGCAATCAGTTCTTTTCGCTAAGGTGGGTTCTTGCGAGGTATCCCATGCGTTTGATTCGGTTTGTTCCATTGGCCAGTGTCGTCCTGCACCTGTTGTTGGTGTCATTTGTTCGAAGTGACGAATATCGAATTCTGTTTGAATCGTACCGCAACCAAAACTGGGATCTGTTTTCGATTGCGGCGGATGGTAGTGACGAAAAAAACATCACCAACACGCCGGGTATTCACGAACTGTATCCACAGGTTTCACCGGACGGTTCGCAGATCTGTTTCTTAGTTGATACGCATCAGGACGGCAAGGTGAGTCGAAGTTTGTGGTTGATGAACCGAGACGGATCGGAACGAAAGCAAATTGCCGAACAAGCCAGGCATCCTACGTGGAGCCCGGACGGCCGTGAAATTGCCTTTGCCAAACAGGAATTCAATCGCTTTTCTGTCAAAGACTATGTGACCAAAGGACTGTACTTTTACGACGTCCAAACGGAAGCATTGCAAGAACATCCCAACGACAAGATTGAACACATCTATGTGCCTAGCTGGGCGGCAGACGGAAAATGGATCATCTCGACCGTGCATGGCGGGATGGGCTTTGGGCATGCCATTGTGGGAATCGAAGTGGAAGGAGATCGCGTTGTCGACTTGAAGATTCCTGGTTGTCGGCCGTGTGTCAGTCGAGACGGAAGATTCGTGACCTGGAGCAGCAATGACCATACGGTAGAAATGGCGGACTTGTCGTTTTCGGACCAAGGACCTGCCGTTTCCAATCGCCGGATTGTGCATCGTCATGAAACGCTGCACCTATACCATCCCGACTTTTCGCCTGATTCCAAATTTGTCACGTTCAGCATGGGACCCGGCGGACGCGTGGAATCGGTAGGGCCGGGAACGCAGACTGAAGTAGCGGAAATGACCGGCGTGTACGGTAAATGGGATGTCTACCGGAAGGAGGTCGGCAGTGAGGCCGAACCTGTGCAGTTGACTAAGAACCCGGACACGTCCAACAAAGAATCGGAATGGGCGGTGGCGCCGTAGCGTTTTCTTGCGGGCGAAAAAGATGCATCGGCAGCGAGTTGAAAATTGATGGCAATTGAGAAGTTTGGGCAATGCAAATTCGGTATTTAACAGTATTGGTTTCCATAGTTGGCATCTTGTTATTGACGTCCTGTGTCAAGAACGAATCCGCACCTCCAAGCGTCACGGTACTGGAAAAATCGGTGCCTGTTGGCAATTTGCAAGTGGCCATGATTTTGCTGCCCGGCGGTACGTTTCAAATGGGATCGGCCAGTGCGAACGCGCCGGCGGATGAACAACCGGCGCATGCGGTTTCCTTGTCCGCGTTTGCCATGGACAAGTTTGAAGTGACGCAGGATCAATTTGCCGAATTAGAGCTGCCCAATCCGGCGCACTTTAAAGGAGATCGCCATCCGGTGGAACAGATTCGCTGGTCGGAAGCGGTTGTGTTTTGCAACGAACGTTCGCGTGCTGAAGGTTTGGAGCCATGTTACGACGAAGGCACATTCGCTTGCAATTTCGCTGCGAACGGATATCGGTTACCTACCGAGGCCGAATGGGAATATGCAGCTCGCGCCGGTTCGAATAGCGAATATTACTTTGGTACTTCGGTCAAGCAACTGCCGTCTCACGCCTGTTATGCTGGGGCTTCAGCGCAGCAGACCGAACCGGTAGGGAGTCGCCGCCCGAACGCTTGGGGGTTTCATGACATGCTGGGGAATGTGGCGGAATGGTGCCAAGATGTCTATTCGGAGACATATTATTCGGAAAGCAATGGCGCCACGGATCCCACGGGACCGGACGAAGGTGATAAACGCGTGCTGCGAGGTGGTTCGTGGCAGTCGAATGAAGCGAGTTGCCGCGTGGCTGCTCGATTGGCGGACGCGCCGGGGATTAGCGATGCGTGTTTTACTCGAGACACCTACGGGTTTCGCTGCGTGCGAAGTTTGTCGGCCGACGAATTGGCCGAGTTGGAAAAGCGTTAAGTGTTAACTCTAGGTTAACGGTTCGGCCCAGAATGCCAGGGGTGACTCGCAGAAAATCGCGAATGAAGTGGGGCTTTGATGACTGGGCAACGGTGCTAAGATACCAATAATCCAATTGTGGGCATCCCGGTCCCTGCCTTTTACCGGAGTAAGCTTGTCCACACAGTAACCGCAGAATGAATCTCACGAAATGGACAGAAACGAAAGCGGAGGTATACATGAAGATTCGTAGCATAGTGTTGGCATTTGGCGTGGCGGGGCTGGTGGCTTTCGTCGGTTGTTCGCCGGCGCCCAAAGAAGATCGAAATTCGAATTCGACCGATTCGAATGCCACGGGAGCCGACTTGGAAATTCCAGAAGTGTCACTGGACGATGCCGAAGTTTCGTCCATCGATGATGCAGACGTTCAAGGCGCCGTGACCACGGCCGCCGTGGATGATTCGCCGTCGGAAGCAGAATTGGAAGCGGACGAAGCAACGGTCACCTATCCCGTGACATCGGAATTAGACCCGGTGGAAGTGGAGCTGGGCGCGGCTGAATTGACGGCAGGAATTCCAGGCGACGGTGATTTGTCGAATGAGGCAATTGAAGAATGGTTGCAGAATCCAGAGAACCATCGACCGATTCAGCCAACGCTACCGTTGGGATTGTCGGCCGCAGCGTCCAACATTCAAGGTTTGGATGCCAATCCGATGACCAAAGCCAAAATCGAATTGGGACGCCAGCTGTACTTTGATACTCGTTTGTCTTCTGACAACACCATCAGTTGCGCTAGTTGCCATCATCCAGATTTTGGCTACGCCAAAGACACGCAATTTGGTGTTGGTGTGCAAGGCCAAGAAGGAAATCGTAATTCGCCGGTAAGCTACAATCGAATCGTATCTGGTCCACAGTTCTGGGATGGACGAGCGGATTCGTTGGAAGCTCAAGCGGTTGGTCCTATCGCCAATCCCATTGAAATGGCAAACACGCACGACGTTGCTGTGCAGACCATCAAAGGTATTCCTGGCTATGTGATGCAATTCGATGCGGTTTTCCCAGGTGAAGGTGTCAATATCGACAACGTTGGTAAAGCGATTGCCACGTTTGAACGAGCGATCGTGACTTCGCCCGCTCCGTATGATTACTTTGAACAAGTGACGTCGATTGAATCTAGCTGGGGCGACGAAATCGACGAATTGGAAGAAGAAGATCCCGAATTGTTTGCCGCCTACACCACCGCGGTGGAAGGTGCGAAGGCAATGTCCGAAAGTGCAAAGCGAGGTCGAGATCTATTCTTCAGTGACAAAGCGAATTGCACGGCATGTCACGCCGGTGCGAATTTCACTGACGAACTGTATCACAACTTGGGCGTGGGCATGGACGCGGACGAACCGGACCTCGGACGTTTTGTCGTCACCAATGACGAAAAAGACAAAGGCGCCTTCAAGACTCCGACTGTACGCAATGTCGCACTGAGTGCACCCTATATGCATGACGGTAGCCAGAAAACGCTGGAAGAAGTTGTGGAATGGTATGCCAAGGGAGGTCACCCGAACGATTACTTGAGCGACAAAATGAAGAAACTGGATCTGACCGACCAAGACAAAACCGACTTGGTTAACTTCATGAAGGAAGGTTTGACCAGCGATTTCCCGAAAGTAGAAGCGGGACGTTTGCCGTTGTAGGATTGATCGTTTTGACGAATGGTTTGTAGAAAGAAAATGAACAACAAAGATTCGTCGCGTTAGCCAAGATTGAATTATCAATGGCGCTCGATTTACTTGGCGAAACTGGGTTTGCTTTCGCAGGAAGGCAGACCGTTCGCCCAAGAAAAAAGTTCAATTCAATTGACGGCTCGGCAGAATCATGCCGAGCCGTTTTTGT
>JAGQOZ010000034.1:8026-20760 GCA_020426955.1 Planctomycetales bacterium | reverse complement strand
TTGAACGACGCCGCGTTCAGCAGCCACTTTGGACGGATGTTTCGCAAAGACGGCAAAGCGCTGCAACGCGACTGGCAGTTGTTTGTGGATAACTTGGATTACGGATACGATCCTACCGAAGATGTTGTTTGGAGTCGTCCGGCTAAAGCTGGATTTACTGCGGAGAAGCCTGTGAATCAAGAAGCATCAGTCCAAGTCGATTCGGCCAAAGGTTGGCAAGATTCGGGGCTTCAGGTCGAAGCAGGCCAAACGTACGTCCTTGCGGCCAAGGGGTCGTTCACGGTTCGGCACGAATCAGAACCCTGGATCAGTGAACCGAACGGAATCACCATCCAATACCATCAAGGTCGGCCGTTGGGTCAATTACTGGCCGCTGTGGTTTCACCAGACCAAACCGACGGCCTGAGCAACGCCTTTGCCGTGGGGAATTTTCGGACCTGGAAGGCCGAAACTTCCGGAACGCTGTATTTTCGCATCAACGAAATGGCCGGACAGCTGGGCGATAATCGCGGCGAATTGCAAGTTACCATAAAACCGGGCGAGTCCGCTGAGTCGCCCGATTGACGCTTTATGCTGATTCTTGACAATCAAGGCTTGGCTTGTTTCCACTACCCTACCGTGTAAGCGCGAGATTTTTTCAAACATGAGCATCCTTCAGAATCAAGATCCCGAAGTCTGGGCAGCCATCCAAAACGAAGTGGAACGGCAACGCGACGGACTGGAAATGATTGCCAGTGAAAACTACACCAGTGCCGCCGTAATGCAAGCGGTTGGCAGCGTTTTGACCAACAAATACGCCGAAGGTTACCCCGGCAAACGCTACTACGGTGGGTGTGAACACGTGGACGTGGTAGAAGATTTGGCTCGGGATCGAGCGAAACAGCTATTCGGAGCGGAACACGCCAACGTTCAGCCGCATTCCGGTTCGCAAGCCAACATGGCCATCTACCTGACCGTCTTGGAACCCGGCGATAGCGTGTTGGGTTTGGATCTGGCGCACGGCGGACATCTGACTCATGGCATGCGCCTGAACATTTCGGGCAAGTTGTACAATTTTCATAGTTACGGCGTCACTCAGGGTGACCATCGAATTGACTTCGACCAGGTTGCTCGACTGGCCAAAGAACACAAGCCTAAGCTGATTGTTGCTGGAGCGAGTGCGTATCCTCGTGAAATCCCGCATGCCAAATTCGCAGAAATCGCCAACGATGCTGGTGCCAAGTTGATGGTGGATATGGCTCATTACGCGGGCTTGGTGGCGGCTGGCTTGCACAATAGTCCGGTGCCCGTTGCCGACTTTGTCACCACCACCACACACAAAACGCTACGTGGTCCTCGAGCCGGTTTGTGCCTTTGCCGAGAAGAATATGCCAAGGGCGTGGATCGTAGTATTTTCCCGGGAACGCAAGGCGGACCGTTGATGCACGTCATTGCCGGCAAGGCGGTCTGTTTTGGCGAAGCGCTGCAACCTGATTTCAAGGTTTATGCACAACGCGTGATCGATAATGCGAAGGTCCTGGCCGAAACGCTCTTGGCTGGTGGCTTGGCATTAGTCAGCGGTGGAACCGACAACCACTTGCTGTTGGTTGACGTGACGCCGTTAGGCATTGGCGGCCGCACGGCCGAAGAGACGCTCGATTCGTGCGGCATGACCGTCAACAAAAATATGATTCCTTACGACGAACGCAAGCCGGTCGATCCGTCGGGAATTCGTATCGGCACGCCCGCCTTGACCACTCGAGGCATGGGCCCGGACGAAATGAAAACCATTGGTCAGTGGATTTTGGACGCGCTCCGAGCGGCTGGTGACGAATCCAAATTGCAGTCGATTCGCGCATCCGTATCGGAACTCTGCAGCCGATTTCCCGTTCCCGCTGAAGCGTTGGAAACTGTCTAAGCGTAAACCTTTATTAGCGGTAGGCTTTGCGAACTTGGTTCGAAGAAAGTATTTGCCATGGCATCTCACAGGATCTTGATTGCCGACGACAACCAAGCCAATTCGGAATTACTGGAAGCGTACTTAGCGGAAATCGATTGCGATTTGGAATTTGCAGTCGACGGAGAAGACACGCTGCAAAAAGTGGAGTCCTTCCAGCCCGACTTGGTTTTGCTGGACGTGATGATGCCCAAACTCAGCGGGTTTGAAGTTTGTCAAAAACTCAAAGCCAGCGACGCCACGAAAGGCATCATGATTTTGATGGTCACGGCGCTGAACGAGCTAGGCGACATTGAACGGGCTGTCCAAGCCGGTACGGACGATTTTCTTTCCAAGCCCGTGAATCAGTTGGAACTGTTGAAGCGAGTGGAAAACATGCTGACGCTCAAGAACGTCTGTGACGAAAACGAACGATTGCGGCAATACATCCAAATGATGGAAGAAAAATAGACAGGCTGCGTCCTCGGCTTCCGCAGATACTCACAGGCAACAAGAATCTTTGTGGACGGATAGTTGTAGTGGATGAGGTGACGACTCCCCTTCCTTCACTCGCCCGACCACGACTTCGACAGAATCTAAACGAAAAACGGCTTCCTTGCTGGTTCCCCAGTCGCGGAAGCCGTTTTGGTTTGTCCTTCAAGCGTTTTTTTCGGCCGAAGAGTCCTCTTCTTCTTAGAAACCGCCGTCCGCAAACGCGTTGTCTACGTCGCTGGTGTCCGGTTCGCCTTCGCCACCGCTGAGTCCAAAGTCTTCGGCGTCACCGACAAAGCGAATCAACATGCCGTTCACCATGTCGCCCATCATGCGTACGGACGACGTTCCTGTCATTCGCACCGAACTGGCGCTGGTGGCACCACTGTCGGTAACGGCCGTGATGGTACCGGTCGCACCGTTCGAGGCCATGGCCAGATTAAACGATTCGTAACCGTCCCATCCCAAATCGGTACAGTACCACGAAAGTTCACCGCTGGGGAACATGGCCATCATCAATCCATGGTTGTCCTGCGATGCAAAGAACATCGGATTCATGATGAACTGTGGCATGAGGCCTCGTTCACCAAAGTTGTAGCCCGACGCGGCTACACCCGAACCAAGGTTGACGATGTGACGATCATTGCGAAGCGAAGCCTGACCATTCACCGTGTCCAAACCGTCGATAATGTACAACGGTTGTGATTCGGTGATCGTGTATTCGCCTCGCAGCAGTTCACCGAATCGGTACGCGCCATTCGCATCGGTACGAGTGGTCATGTTGACCGATTCGCCCAGCAAGTTCGTTCCGGTCAAGGTGACCAAGACACCGCCGTAGTTCAATTCATGCGATTCGCGAACTCCGTTGTTATTCGCATCGGAATACACGAAACCAGCGACGGAACTTGGCGAAAGATCACCCACGTTAATGGTGACGGTGGCCACGGCGGACTGCACGCCATTCGAATTCACTCGGTAAGTAAACGAATCCTGGCCCGATGTATCACTGTTTGGCGTGTAGACAAACGAACCATCTTCGTTTAGCGTCACCGTACCCTTTGTTGGATTGCCAACCAGGACGGCCGTCATGGCATCGCCTTCCACGTCCACGTCATTTGCCAAGACACCGTTGGCGGCCGAAACGGTCAATGAAGCACCTGGGTTCTGCAGCGTATACGTATCATTGTTGACCGCAGCCGCGTCATCTACAGCATTGACCGTGATGGTGACCGTGGCCACATCGGACGAAGCCGATCCGTCTGTTGCTCGGTAAGTAAATGCATCCGTTCCGAAGAAGTTGGCGGCTGGCGTATAGGTAAATCCACCGCTGCTGTTGAGTGTCACCGTACCGTTGGTCGGTTGGTTGACCAACACGGCGGCCAGCGAATCACCATCGGGATCGGAATCGTTATCCAAGACGCCGGAAGCGGCGGAAACAATCAGAGGCGTGTCTTCGTCCGTAATGTATTCATCATTGCCGGCTGTTGGAGCGTTGCTGGTGGCAATTTCCAACGACGCCGTGCCGTAAGTGACCATGGCGACATCGATGGGCGAATTGAATCCGAACAGCAAGATATCATGCGCTGGCAAGTTTTCCGCAGGATCGGATGCGAATGTCACCGTGCCCGTGTTATTGGCCACAAACGGAACCGAGAACAAAAGCAGTTCCGAATTGCCCAACGGGTTCAAGCCGTCTGACGCACCGACTTCGTCAATCAAGCCGGCCGTCATCGTTCCGCTTTGCGTATTGGGATAAGACGAACCGTAGGAAATGGATCCATTCGTCGAAACCATACTGGATGCATAGGTCACGTCCATGAAGCCGGCAAAGACACCACTCACATCATTCGTTCGACCAGTGACATCCTGCACGTACACATTTAGCAGGAACTCACCGCCGGGGCCTATCTTGGAAATTGGCACGCCATCGGTATTGGCGGGTTCCAAACGAATATTTACCAGGGATTCCCCGGCAACTGTAATGGTGACCGTTTGTGTTGCAGAATCGAGTTCACCATCGGTCGCTCGATAGGTAAAGCTATCTTGCCCCGTGAAGCCAGTGGCCGGAGTATAGGTGAACGAACCGTTGGCGTTCAACGCAACCGTACCGTTGGTCGCGTTACTTACCAGTTCGGCCGACAGCGTGGCATTTTCCACGTCCGAATCATTCGCCAAAACGCCGTCTGCCGCATTGACTGTCAGCGCGGTATTGGTGGACGTCATGTAGTTGTCGGCTTCGCCCACGGGCGGGTCATTTACCGCCATCACCGTAATGGTCACTGTGGCCGTCTGCGAATTTTCAGTGCCGTCGTTCGCTCGGTAAGTAAAGCTGTCCGTGCCGTTGTAATTGGCGTTGGGCGTGTAAGTAAACGTGCCGCTCGGATTCAGCGTCAGCGAACCATTTGTGGTTGTAGAAACCAAAGCTGCAGTCAGACTATCACCGTCGGCGTCCGTATCGTTGGCTAACACGCTGACGGTGGTTGTCAGTACGTTATCTTCGGAAATACTAAAGGCATCATTCGCTGCCACGGGAGCCGAATTCAGCGGATTCACAGTGATTGTCACGGTCGCGTCGGACGAAACTTCGTTCCCATCAGAAACTCGATAGGTAAACGAATCGGTACCCACAAAACCAGGCGATGGCGTATAACTGAACGATCCATCCGCATTGAATGAAAACGTGCCGTTGTTCGGTTCGGTGGTGATATTGGAAGTCAGCGAATCACCGTTCGGATCGCTGTCGTTTAACAATACGCCGGGCGCGGCCACATTCAGTGTTTGGCCTTCGTCTGTTTCGTAGGCATCGTCAACGGCTACAGGAGCCGTTTGTTCACCACCGCCCACATCCAGCGACGCGCCAATGAACATAATTCGATCTTGATCTACGATCGAACTCGTTTCACCATCAGGCACGCCGTACAACAGCACGTCATGCAGCGGCAACTGGTCGGCTGCGTTCGGAGCAAAATCAACCGTGCCTGCGGCATCCGCGACAAACGGGATGGTCACCAACAACAATTCATCTGGGCCCAGCGGACTCAAACCGTCAATGGCCCCAACTTCATCAATCAAGCCACCACTAATCGTTCCGGACTTGGCATCTTTGTAAGTTGTTGAATATTCAATCACGCCGTCGACGGAAACCAAGTTGTCCGGGAATTCGATATCCAAATATCCAGCGAACACACCACCGTCTTCTCGGCCGGTCAAGTCTTGCACATAGACCTGCAGTTCGAACGAAGCGCCGACATCCACAGCCGTCACCGCATCTCCGTCGGCGTTCACCACTTGCAGCCGAATTTGCGCCAATGCGTCGCCTTCACCTTCGGCATTCAATTCGTTCAGGATGATCAAGGCGTCAATCGGAGTGATATATTCATCCGCGTTGACGTCATAGTACATGTCAGGAACGGTTGGAGCGATTCCGCTGCGTAGCGAACGAGCGCCAATCGTATTGAGTTCGTTGATCACCATCAAAGCGTCGACGGGTGTCACAATGCCGTCGGCGTTCACGTCTTCGGGAAACGTGGCGTTTTGCCAGACGTCAGCCGCTAACAGATTACGACTTTCCAGCGATTCGGCTTGCAGCGCATTTCCTGGCCGAAATCGGCGACTTCCACTTCGTTTATTCAATCGTTGGGGTCGGTTAAAGAATTTCATCATGCCTAACTCAAGGTTGCAGTGATCGGGCCCAAATACGTCCGGCTTGTCGCCGACAAACCAAAACAAAATTCCATCTAGGTGAACAAGGATACTCGTCAAGTCGCCTATATTTCATCCCAGTATGATCAAAATTTCTGCGTCGCAAAGACGCTTGTAACAAACTGATTACAGTTTCCCGGTCCATTTATTCGGACTGGTATATGAGAACTGCCCGAGCCTCTTCCTCGGTTGTTCAAGAAACTAAACAAGATCCGACAATCCGTCGTCGTCTCCTTTGGCATCTTGGATGTCATCTGCGATCGATTCGAACCAATCATCGTTCGCAAAGACATCGTCCAATCCTGTATTTTTTACCGTGTCCGCCATGTCAACCGGCTTCAGCACTTGGTCAACGGCCACTTCGTTCAGCGGTCGCGGAACGAAGTTATCCATGGTGTAACCACTGTCCAAATCTTCATATCCGACAGCAGCCGCTACGAATGACATGTTTTGGTCAGCCAGCGATTCGCCTTCAGGCACATCCGCTACGGCGGCAACTGTGACTGATTGTCGGTTCAATTCGTTAATGATCAGCAGTGCGTCTCGAGGCGAAACATAGCCGTCCGCATCCACATCAAAATATCCGAGATTAATCGGCGTGGCGTCACCGACAGGCGGATTTGGCAGAAGTCCCGTCGTGGGATTGCTCACGGCGCGAAGGTTCAATTCATTGATAACCAACAGCACGTCCAGTGGCACCACATTGCCATCCACTTTCACGTCCAGCGGAAGATTGGCATTATGCCAAGGCGTTTGGCTGACCACATTGACCGCGTAGTCTTCCACTTCACCGTTCAAGGCCAAACCGGTCGGTGCCAAATCTCCGTCCTTGCTAAAGCGGAAGCGAGCGTACGTGGAGCCAATGGTCGCGGATTCCGGTACGCTGACCGTGACGGAATTAGTACCCGCCACTAAGTCAATCGAATCGGCAATCTGTTCATTCGTTCCCCACGCTCCGTTGCCATCCCAGTCAATCCACGCGTCCAGTTTGCCGGTGGTAGATGCGGTGACCAAAACGGTCGCATCTTGTCCGGGTACCAACAGATTTTCAAACGTCACACCGTCATCGGAGCTATCGGTTCCAGAACCACCGTCGGGTTCGGCCGTCACGGTTGCTCCTAGTCGTACGGCGGTATCAATCACATGAGACGCACCGTTGTTGATTAGCAGCGATGGATACGGTTCGTCCGGAGCATCACCAAAGTCTTGTTCTTCGCCGCCAATGGAAATGGTGAATACGGTTTCGCCCGACGTAACATTCGGTTGCAAGACGTTGTCCGCAGCATCTCGAATGCCAGATGCATCCGAATTGTCCAACGTAATTCGATAAACTCGACCCGGCAGCCAAACGCCAGCCAGCGGAGTCAAACGAATGGTGCTGCTGGAAACGTCAAAGCTAAACGTGTAGTCAATTCCTTCGACCAGAAGTTCGCCATTGCGATAGACGGCCACGGAATTGTGCGAAACGGATTCGGCGGCAATTCCCGAACCTTCCTGCAACTGCGCTTCATTCACGCCATCGCGGAGTTGGATTTCAAACGATCGAATCACCGGATTGTTGATTTGCACAATGCCCGTGCTGGGATTCAAATCGCTGCCATCGGGTGCGTTGTCGTTAGGATTGATCAGCACAGCCGTTGGTCCCACAAAGTCCGCTCGGTCAATTGCACCTCGATCCTTAAACACGTTTTCACCCTGGCCGGCCGGTGTATCAACGCTTGGGTCGTCTACTCGCAACTGACCTGTGATATCTCGCTCCGGAGCCAAGATTGGCGATTTGGCGACGCCCAGCGGTTGCGAAACAAATTCGATTGCCGGTCGTCCCAGCAACGAATCGATTGAACTATCAATCGCTGGCGAACCGGGTGCCAAGTAGAAGTTGCCGGTGTCCGCGTTTACAAACAACGGATCGTCCGCTCCTAGCACAATTGGCGAATCGCCCAAACCTTTGTTCGAATTCGCCAAGTTGCCTTGGTACAACGTGCCGCCAATCACAGTCGACTGAGACGTCGTATCGACATCGATACCAATCTGGAAGTTCGAAACAATATTGTTCAACAACGTGGGGCTGGCGTTTTCGTCCACCAGAATGCCCGTTCCCAGCGGATCGTCATCACGAACCACCGTTGATGCGAACGGACGTCCACCTACCAACGTGTTGTTGATCACGCGTCCAAACGGCACCGGCGAATCGGCCGTGTCTACCGGACGAGCGTCACCGCTGAAGTGAATCGCACCTTCTCGGTTGAATGCAATCACATTGTTCTTGATCACCACGCCCGGAATCAACCGTTCGCGATTGGTTTCAAACAACACGCGAGGTGTTCCTTGATGAGGCAGATTGTCTGGAGCGTTGCGAAGTCCGGCATCAATCAAGATTCCGAATTCGGCCGAATTGGTGATACGAGTCGATTCGATAATCAGTTGACCTTGGTCGCGAACAACGTTTTGATCGCCAGAGAAGTCACTTTCGATCACCTCGAGAACTTCATTTTGCACGCCCACCACAATCTGCATGGTGTAGTCACCCGTGTTGCCGGCGATGCCACTGCCAGTACGATTGGGATCGTAAGCTGTATTGCTAAACCCGCTGACCGCCACGTAGTAGTTGCCGGCGACAGTCGCGGTATAGGCGAGATACGGTTCGCGACTAGGCGATTCACCAGGAGCTGCCGTGTCGTCACTAAACGCGACTTCGTTACCGTTGGCGTCAAATAATCGCAATACCGTGTCGACCGGTGCGTCGTCTGAATCCACGTCAATGGTAACTCGCTGCCCCACCGATAATTGGAACTGGACCATGTCTACGTCCAATCCCGGTTGACTCAGCAAGTCATTATCGCCAATCGAACCGGTGGCGGTGAATCGCGACGCTGTATCCGGTGCGATACCGCTGACCACGGCTTCCGCAATCGTGTCGTTTGATTCCGCTAATTCGCCGCCCTGGACCGCTCGTTGCGTATCGATGATGGCGTTGCCAAAGAATTCGATTCGATTACTGGTCAGAGGCACAGATGCACTGACTTCCAAGACCGCCTGTACAGCCGAACTGTTGATTGTATCGACAATCGCATTGGCCACTTCGGCAGCACTGTCCGAAGCACTGAAATGCACAACCGCGTTGCCGGCTGCAGCACCGTCTAGTCGAGTTTCTTCTTCAAATTCGAAGACCACGGTTGTGGTTCCGTCACTGATGGAGAACGTTGCTCCGTCCGCCACCTCGTAACCTGGATCGACAAACATGGAAACGCCCGAAGCCATACGGTCTTGCGGCTGGAACGTTTCTGTCAAAATCAACTGGTCACCGCCCGGCAACGCGTAGTATTCGCTAGAGCGAATCGTGACGCTGTAGTCGCCCGTCAGAATTTCTTCGGCTGGGAAGTCTGCTGGATCCGGAATAAAGAACGTATCGTCACCGGCGGCGGCCGTGTACATTTCACCTCGTTCTGCAAATCCGATGATGATGTCGTCGATGTAGACGCCTTCAAACAGATTGTCTAAGCCTCGCAAGAAGCCCGGCGAGAAGTTATCGATGGTGCCGTCGGGACGAGTCGACGCGTTGAACGCCTGGGTGTCATCGCCATCCAGGAAGAAGTCCCAGCCCAGTGGTCCGGTGTCAAACACATCGTGCCCATGAATCTTGACTACATCATTGTAACCGATGATGCCGGTCGGATCTCCCGATCCAAATTCGGTGGCCAGCGCGGTTCGCAGTGCCCAGGCAACATCTTCATCCGTCATGTGAATGTCGATGGGAATCGCCACTCCAGTAGCTCCAGGTTCACCCACAACCTGCAGTCCAGGATCGGCGCTAGACTGAGATACATTGACAATGCCGTCCAGGTTCAGCAAGTTGCCTAGGCGACGAACGCTATAGGGCGAGATTTCTTCGGGGTACAAAGTTACGGACAACTGATACGTGCCCGTCGCCCCGGTAACGCCGCTACCTTGGACGTTGGGATCGTACGCAATATTCGCACTTCCGCTGACTCCCACATAGAAGACGCCGCCATCCACGGTCGTGTAATCGAGATACGAATCCAGAGTGAAGCCGCCCTCGTCCGGAGCTGCACCGTTGTTGTTCACGGCCACTTCTACACCGCTGTCGTCAAACAGACGCAACACGGAATCCTGCAAACCGGTCGGTCCCGGTGTGTCAACATCCAAGGTCACTCGTTGTCCCGGTTGCAGACTGATCTTCAGCAAATCAACATCACGTCCGGTATTGTTGCCGAACAGAACAGGGTTATCCCCAATTTCGCCTTGAGCCACGATCGTTCCTACGGCGAGAGTGCTTTCGGCTGCTTGCGAAATCAGATCGTTTTGTTCGATTCGCAAGTCGGCTTGAACCACGCCTTTACCAAACGCGTTGGCTAACGCATTTTCGATCGAATCAGCCACGTCGAACGCAGACATGCCCGCATCAAAAGCGATGGGAACGTTGTCAGCATCCACGCCATTACCGAGATCAAATTCGAAGGTTACGGTTTGCAAACCATCGCTAACCGACCACGTTTCGCCATCTTCAATGGCGTTGCCCGTTGGCGCCGAAAGCAGGTAACCAAAATCGAATTCAAACGTGGCGTCGTCCAGAATCAGTTGGTCGCCGTCCGCAATTTCCGTCGCTGCGACGGCACGAATCTCATGACCACCGGTGTTGCCAATATCGAAACCGCCAGCCGTCGAGAAATCAAAACGCAGCCGCACGTTTTCTTCGCCCACAAAGGCGCCCAAATCGACACTCGCTTGACGCCAACCGGTACCGTCAAACGTTTCTTGAACGGCGCCGTTGTAGTCGAATTCGTCGTCAAACATGCCAGGTCCTGTAAACGAGTTGTTGGTGGTCAACAGCACCCAATCTCCATCGTCAGCCGACGCAAATACGCGGAAGGAATCTCGCATGAATTCGTCTGCTATGTTCCGTTCCGCCTGGACGTTTTCCGTTTCCAGGAAGTAATTGAAATACAATTTGGGACTGTCACCCGTTTGATAGTCAGCCAAGCTGAACGTGCTGGATTCGATCGAACCAGCGGCGCCGCCGGGGAAATCCATGCCGTTGGTAAAGCCAGGATCATTAAACCCGGTCCAGTTTCCCGGCATGGCGCCAGCATTCTCAAATGCGAAATAGAGACTAGTACCGCCAACGACATCGGCAATTCGGCTGGCGTCGGGCGAGATGTTGGTACCGTGGCCCACATCGTTACCTCGCTGTACCGTCGTATGCCACAGATTGATATCCAGATTCGAAAAAGCAAATCCGGTCAAATTGGTCAGTCCGGTCGGAATGCTTACTCGACTGTCCATGAACACTGGCTGCAGTTCGCCCTGCAAATTGAACGCATACAAGTTGCCAAAATAGTCCATGCCAAACAGCATATTGGCGAATCTTCCGTCCTCCATGTTTTCAGGTCCAGCCGACAATGCCGAAAACTGAATTGGGCCGCCAGTGGGATTACCCTGAGCGTCTCGACCACCCGTCAATAAGTCCGTGGCCGTTTCCACATAATCGGCAACCGCATTATTCGACAGCGTTCCCAAAATTCGATACAAACCACCGCCGGTCCCACCATCCGGTCGACCAGGAACATCTGGGCCTTCGGCCGTGACACCGTACAGCGTTCCATTCACAAACGCCAAACCTGTGATATCGCCACCCGGAGCGGTACCACCGATGCGTAGCGGATCGTCAACGCTGACAATGATTTCACCGCCGTTGAAGACCAGAGAGCCACCATTCTCTTGAACCTGTAGCGTTGTCGCATCTTGAATCAACGTGGCCGCTCGTTGCGCAGCGGTGGCCGAAGTGTCCCCGGCTTCAAAGTCAATCGCAATGAACCCATTGGTCACAGCACCATCACTGCCTGCAACCACCGTGAAGACATTTCGATTGACAATCTGCCGGAAGTCTCCGGTGTCGTAGCCCGCAAAGTTTAAACGGATGCCGTCGGCACTGGCGCCAGGAACCGAATCGTCAATGGCTTGACCAAATTCGGTATGTGTCATGCTTTCTTCAAACGAAATCAGATTTGCACTGCCACCCGGGGCACCTTGCACAATCACGGCAGACGAATTACTAATCGCACCAATCGAATCGGATTCGTTGATCAAATCAATTCGGTTGGTCCCCGGAACGGGCACGGCGATGATTTCAAAGTTGGCCGTGGTGTTAATGCGATCGACGATATCGACGATCAAGTCGGCTTGATTGGTATTGTTGGTGTACGGAATTCGAATATTACCGGGACTAATCGTGCCGTCTCGATCAAATTCGAACGTCTTCGTAACAATCGGTACTTGATTGTCGGTAATGGTCAGCGTGTCACCATCGGACAAGCCTGCCGCGCTGGTAGCACTTACCACAATCACAGATCCCGAATCAAATTCGAACGCCGTTCCATCTAACAAGAACGTATCACCGTCTCGAACAAATACGCCGCCCGCCGGATCATGTCGGAACGTGACTTCAGGCCCCGAATCAAATTCAAAGTTGTAGATATTTCCAATTCCATCGTCGACGGTAAATTGCAAGCCGTCCACAACTCGGGAAATGGTGACTCCGTTGGAATCTATTTCCGTTGGAGCAGGAATGACCAGGGCGTTGTTACCAAGCCCGATGGGGTCGGTC
>JAGQOZ010000034.1:0-7927 GCA_020426955.1 Planctomycetales bacterium | reverse complement strand
CGCACGGGACCGACAACGTTTATCGGATCAAGGAGAACTCGATGAGCGATTCCGAAGCCACGCAACGCTTGATCGGGTTGTCCAAAGGTGATGGCATCAAAGTAGACGCCGTCCATCGAATCGACCGCCGTACCCGGGTTCGCCGCATCGTCTTGGTAGCCTGTGATGCCGTCGTCTCCCAAATTGGTCGACAGTACCGTGGCCTGTGCAGCGGGTGTTTTGGGATTGATTTCCAGGTAGTTACCCACGTTGGACGGATCTGGCATGATTTCCGTATCGGTGAAGCCATAGATTCGGCCGTCCGGTTTCGCGCCGATGTCGCGAACGTTCTGAGGAAAGATCCCGACAATGTTCTCTTGAGCGCCGGTGTACGCGTCGATTGTGATCAGCCGAGTTTCATCGGGTCCGGAATCTTGAGTGGCAAACAGCGTAATATCGTTCAACGTGAACGGTACAAAGCTTTCGTCTGTGAACAGATTGGTAATGATCGGTCCCACCGGAATGAGCGATTCGCCCGAAGTGTCAATCTGATCTTCCGCAATTCGCACCAACGAATTCACCGGTTCGGCACGAAGCAGCAAGTTATTGCGAATTTCGTTCGGCGTTGGTCCCTTGTTGGTAATCGCAAAGTAGTAGGTTCCTTCCAACAGCTCGACCGTTCCCAAGTACGGGTCGGCTGCGCCACCACTTCCCGCTCGTAGGTCATTGACGCTGGTGGCGCTTTCCGATGGTCGATCATCGGCGATGGATGAATCGTCGGAACTGTAGACTAGGTTACCGTTTTCATCGTACAGCCACAGAACCGTATTTGGTCGGCCAAATCCATCGGTGAAATCAACATCAAACGTGACCGCCACCCACTCTGGATCGGTGCCTATTCGCTGCAGATTTTCTGCTCGTACTTCAATCTGATACCAATCGATATCGTCAATCGCAGACAGCGTTCCGGTAAGTGCCAATTCGCCTCGAGTGGTCGTCAGTACGTTGCCCAGATCCTGAGCGTCTGCACGAACTTCATTCGGCGTGCCGTCTTCGCCTGCTTCGCCTAATAGTGGCGAATGGGCTGGCTGGCCAAATACTTGCACGGCCGTTTTTGCGTTGCGAATGTCAGCGAATTGAATGGTCGAACCAGCTACTTCATCGAACTCTCGCAAGCGAATCTGCAATTGGTAAGCACCATGCGTCATACCGCCGTCCAGTGCACCCGTGCCCGCCGAACGCACTCGGATATGGTACGTATTGGTCACGCCCACCGCGCCCGGCAAGCTGACTCGCATCCCACCATCCAATCGATTGACTGAATAGTAATCGACGGAGTTGAAAATCGAACGGTCCAAGCTGTTTCCGATGCCCGTCACGGCTGCTGCGCCCGACATTTCGTCGACGGAATTGTCCGAACTGGCCAACAGCACACCATTGGCGTCAATCAATTCAATGATCGAATCAAAGCCAGCCGACGACTGATCAATGTCAATCCAAACTTCTGTTCCTCCAATGCCCTTAAAGCTGTAAACGTCCAGATCGGTTTCATTATTGAGATAACCGTCGACTTCAAAACCGAGTCGTTGAGTTTCGTCACCGGCCAATTCCTTGGGCGCCAAAATGCCCAAGTATTGTGCTCGCGAAGGCAGATCGTTGACACCAGGATCCTGGGCATTCGATCCTTCTCGTTCCGTGGTCACCGCCACATTGCGATCATGGCTGAATTCGTCCAACACAATGCCTCGCCAATCACCTGCTTGTGAAGCCGGATTGCGAGAGATCAACTGCACGTAAGACGTCACCATGGCGGTGTGCGATTGACTGTTGACATCCCAGGCAAACGCAGTACCTACGTCCTGCGGTCCGTAGACTTCGCCAAGTTCTACATCGTCGACCAACGGCAGGGCTTGCTGGTTGATGTTTCCTCGCACGGAATACCCAGCACCCGCACCCAAGATATTGCCCAACAAGTTGCCTGCGGTGTCCGCCGCCCAACCGCGGAATGTGGCATTCGACAGCCCTTCGCCTTCGTCATAAATACCACCATGACCAAAGCCGATTCGTTCTGCGTCGTCAAAGGCGAAGGCCAAGAAATCGGACTCGCCAGGGGTGCCTCGAGGAACCAGAATGTCGTTGTTCAAGGCGACGATATTCTGGTCGAAGTAATTGATCACTCGAATGGAACCCAACGTTTCGTCCAGATCAGAATCCGAAGACAGCGTAATCTTGTTGTAGATTTTGGGGTCGCCATTATCCAACCACGTTTCCACTCGCCAAGAAATCGTCTTGGTTCTATTTCCTTGCGGAACGGCAAAGTTACCTTCACTCACCACCACATCGTGCGCCACTAGCGTTGGCGCGAGTGTGATGTTGGTGTTCGCTAAGTTGACGGCGGCACCGTTGATACCGACGTCCACAAAGTTGGTGAACTGAGTGATCACGTTTTGGTTTTGCAGAATCTGTGCTTGCGTTTGAATGGTGGCATTCGTGTTGGTGATGAAACCACCGGCGGCAGGTGTTGCTTGCAGCGAACCAGGCGAAGTTCCGACAACATCGTTATCAATCTGCACACCGTTGTTCACTTCGGGACCGGTCGGCAAACTGGAACCGGGATCGAATCGGTCTCCATTGCCGTCGGTGTCCACTTGCACGGTACCTTGCGGCGTGAACCCAGCGCCCACGCTGTCGTCTCGCAAAGACGTCATCACTACCGGGAAATTCGGCTGGCCCAGCACCATGACTCGACCGCCAATCCGGTCGTCATTATCTAATTCCACACCGGTGGCGGTGAATCCGGCTTCTTCGCCGTTGAATTTCACGACCAAACTGCCCGACGCGCTACTTCGCAAGCGAAGACCGCCGAACGTATGGAAGTCGGGCACCACAATTTCGTCAAACACCACGTGAACAATGTCGGTGTCGTCCCAAACCGATTCTGTGGTCAGCACTTCGCCACGAACAATCATGCCGTTGATGCCGTTACCGTCAATCAAGTTGCCTCGAATCAACGCACCTTGATTATCGCCGTAGGCTGAAATCGCATCGACTTCACCAGTTTGACGACCTAGGTCTCGGACCAGAGCACCGTTCAACGCATTCGGATTGACATTGACCACGGCACCTTCGTTATCGCGAATGACATTGTCCACAATGATCGGCTGAGCACCTCGAACAAAAATCGCTCCCGATCCGTTGAAGCCTCGACCGTAACGGTTGCTGGGCGCTTGGCCGCCTGTTCCTTCGGCGTTGTTGGAAATCAGCGAATTGGTAATCCGAGCGGTCGCTTGGTGGACTTCGATAGGATTGAAGCCGGCAAAGTTGCCTTCCACTTTGGTCACACCACCCGCGTAAGAAATGACACCGTGATCAATACTTAACGTACTCAGCGGGCCTGCACTAATGCCGCCCCAATCGCCTGGCTTCGCGGCCGCTCGGCTACCATCGTTGTTGGTGTCAAACGAACCACTAGCACCGTACCGATCATCCCGAATGGACGTGAAGATGACTTCGTGACCTTGCTGAGCTTCGGCATACATATCACCACCCAGCGAAACATCGATGTGGGCGCCATCCAACTTAATGACCATGCCTGGATCAATGGTCAGTCGGGCATCCAGACGAGCGTTTAGGTCGACTTGCTGTTCGTTCAGCTCTGCGCCACCAATCACCGAACCGTCATCCACAAAGGTTCGCACGCCTTTGCTGACTTCACCTACAAACGTGTAAGGCCCAACGCCGGTAGTTTCACTGCGATAGATCCGAGTGGCCACGACATCCGTCCGAGTTGACTGAGGCACGCTGCTGATGCGAACCGTCCCCTGAACTCCTCGGCCCAATAGCGTCACCGTTGCCGTAGAGGCCGAAGCCGGTGTTTCCGTGCCGTCATCTTCAAGGTAGGTGAATTTATACGAAAAGTCGCCCGCGCCTAAGCTACCGCCGTCGACGGGTGTGAGCCGAGTGTTGGTGATGGCCGGAGCCGGATTGATGGACTGGAGCGGACCGCCAGGAGTTCCTTCGACTACCAGATTTTCTGAGATCGCGTGGACAATGTCGCGATCGTCAAACCGCCCGGAAACCGTCAATTTCTTGGGGTCGGCGCCCGAGGCCGTTTGAATCGAAACAAACAGCGCGTTGATCGAATTGTTGGTCAAACGGTTGTCGTGGATATCTGGACCAACTCGAGTGTAATCCGAAGTAAACGGAACTTGTTGATACCGAGGTGCGTGGAAGTTGGTTTCTTCAAACGAATTCGGATCAGCCGACATGGCCGCATCCGCACTTCGCGAAATCACGTTGTAGGACAGAGACGGTCGAGCTTCCACCATTTGGATCGGCGTGACAATCTGCTGGACCGAATTGACAATCACTTCACCACCGCCAAAGCGTAGGTCGGCGTGGTTGACGTAGTTCAGGAAGATGCCTTGGCGTTCATATTCGAACCGACCTTCTGCTCGATCCACGTCGTTCTGGAAGACAATCCCGCCCCAGTCTCCCGGGCTGGGCGTCGTTGCCAACGGTTCGGTATCTACGCCAATCGATTGGTCGTTGTACGAAGTGAAAATGACGCTGTGATTCGGAGTTCCCAAGACTTGCAACGCAGCCGCACTCCGATTCACATTGGGCGAAGAGCTACCCACGCCAATTCTGGCTCGACGAATCTTGAAGACGGCTCCTTCGTCAACCATCACCGTTACGCCCTGTGGCACTTCCATGGACGAACCATCTTGCAACGGTTGATTGAGTCGATTGAAACCAATTTCGTAAGCCAGATTATCAGCCAAGGTAGAAAGGTTTCCATCCGCTCCGCCGTTGCCCACAATGCGCACCACGTCACCGGGAGCCGCCGCAGTAAAGGCCGTGGCAATGTTGTTGTACGGCGCGGAAAGCGAACCAGTACCGCCGGGCGTCGCCGCCTTGTCCACGTAGATGGTGTTCTCTGGCGAAGCGACTTGGAACCAATAGTTGAAGACGCCGCCGGGACTTCCATCGGCATCGCCGTCCAACGCCGTACCGGTTACATCGACCAACGAATTGTTGACTTGCGGACGGAAGTTCAGACGCAAATCATACGCGCCTTGTGTTCGTCCACCACTTCCGCTGTCTTCCACGTCGGCATCGTACTGATCATTTCCTTTGGCGGTCACGCCCAAGAAATAAGTGCCCGGGGACAGCTCCATTTCCAGGAACGAATCGTTGCTGTAATAGTCGTCGTTTCGAGCGACCAGGATTTTGTTGCCCGCACTGTCTTGGCGATATAGTTGAATGACCGTGTCCAACAAACTGGAATCGGCTTGACGTTCCGCAATCGTTTCCGCACTGAACAGACCGGTCTGCTGAACGTTGAATTCGTATAAATCAATGTCCACGCTTTCCGGACGATGCAAGCTTTGCGCGTGGACAATGTCATTGTCACCGGGAAAGACCGGTTCGGGGTCGTAATTGGCAATCTGGTAGTTGCCCATGATGGTGCCCGGCGGTAAATCGTAGGTATGCCCTAAACCTAGCAAGTGCCCGATTTCGTGCATGCCGGTTTCAAACCAATCTTCACCGTACGTATCATCCCACGCTTCGGCATTGTCCATGATGGCGGTCGGGATCGCGCCCAATACCGGATCAATCACACTGCCCGCCAAACCAATCACTCCGCCAGGACCGGTCGGCACCGTTGGACTGATAGCGCGAAGATCACCTGTGACAATACTAAAGACTTCCACGCCGGCCGAAAGCAAGTCTGGCAATACGTCTTCATCAACTTCAAAGAACTGTGCGCCAATGTATTGCGAATACAGTGAAAAGATTTCTCGAGTCCGTTGTTTTTGTGCTTCGGTAATCAGGTTACGCAAAGGCACTCCGCGAGGATCCGCGCCGTAGACGTCTCGGAAAACATAGCCAATGGTCGAAACACCCGGATTCGTATCCACGGTGCGTTCGGCAGTGTAGTCGTCATTGACCTGGTCAGTAATGTGCTGTTCGCCCGTTTCCCATTGCAGGTCCCGGCTCCCAGGGTCATCGTTCGAACCAGGATATTGCAGTGGAAAATCTTCCGCTTCAATTTCCGCCGAGACGATTTTGCTGGTGCTGGTTAACTGTCCCAGATCCAAGGCCGTGCTGAAGCTGGAACCCGAATCAACATCAACGGTGATCTCCACCGGCGCGGCCGGTTGGACTTCATCAGTGCCGATGCGCAAACGATAAGTGCCTTCGCCGGTAGCCAAGTCTTCTAAGTTCTGAGAAAACGTCAGCGTGGCGCTGTCCGAAACCGGGTCGTAGGCAACTCGAGTTGGTCGGTGGATCGAACCGTTGTCCGTGTTGGTGGCCGTGTCGTTGGTAAAGATCAGTTGGTAGAAACCTGGATCCGCCGCAGAACCACTGCGCAGATCGTCGTCGTTGAAATAGACAACAATCTGATTGCGAGCTTGTGAAAGAGTGGTGCCGCTGCGAGTGATTGGCTGAGGCACCACGGAGACAATTTTGGCGCCCAAGTCCAAATCAAATGTTACTGTCTGGCCAAACGCTTCAATTTGGTAACGATCGTCTACCAACGTTGTCGAAAAGCGAACCACCGCTTCATTATCTTGATCGCCAACGCCAGCGTAGCCGGGAGTAATGACGATGTTGTTCCCATTGGTGAACACGCCGTCTTGCCCGCTGCGAATGATACGAATCTGCGATGCGATATCGACGCCGTCTAACGACGAATTCTCCGTGAAGCGGAACGTCAATTCGGTGGGCGCCGTATTGAGTACTTGACCTTCTTCCAGAATTTCACCGTCATTCGGCAAAATGCCGATCAACTGCGGAGTGGTCGTCAGCAGCATTCGCTCCTCTAGACTCTCCACGTTGCCGGACGAGCGAACGCGATCGTTTTTCCGCTTCTTTTTCGAGTTTCCGAAGCGTAGTCCGTCTCGATCATTGTTTCGATGGGACCCTTGTACCATTGCGAGCTACCTCTAATTCGGGTTCCGAACTGCGCGCCAGATGTGTCAACCGCGCTGAATCTATGTGGAAATCTGCCAGCAAGCAACTAAGAACAGTGTGCGCAAACATTGCCAGCCAAAATGTTTATAGCAATTCAGCTGATTATAATTTGACGACTTTCGTTTGCAAGAAACCCCATTCAACCTAGTTTTACATGATCCGCCCAACACGGACGGTCTGTGGCGATCAAGCTGGATTTGTCGAAAATTGCAGTTATGTCTGAGCAGCTATCCAGCTTTCATCTGCACAGCAAAGTCCATACCACAGGCAAATCAAATCTCATTCGGCCGAATTTCCAGAACATTTGGACTTGGCGACAATTGCTAACGGTGGATTCCATTGCAGCAACTTGCGACAGCTGACTCAGAAAAGCCCATCTTTGGTAATTTAGGGCGTGCAGGAAGCTTGTTCCGATAATTCGAAAAGTCATCGTTATTTCATTTGTTCCGCGCCGATAGTCTCTAGCGAGTGTAGGGGAGAGTCGAGTTACATTGCGTCTCTCGGCTTAATCGATAAAGACGGAAATAGTAGATATCCGGCCGTTGGGACGGAACTTGGAGAACGGAAATGATGACCCGGATTCGATGGAATAGAGTGTTCCTCTGTTTTCTAACCAGCGCCACTGCCAGCTGGTTCGCAACGGCGGTTCTTGGCCAAGGTGTTCAACACGCTTACGCTCCTCAAGCTGGACCAGGCTACGTTCAGCCGGCATCCTGCAACGACTGTAGTGCCTATGGTTGTCCGGATGGCAGTTGCGGTGTGTTAGGAGGGCTTGGCGGCGGTGGCATGATGGGCGGTGGCATGATGGGTCCTGGAATGATGGCCGGACCGATCTCTGGTATGGTCGGCGCTTTGGGAAATGCCGAAATGGGGCTGCCCTACGGCAATGGAGGCCCTTCGCTCTACAACCAAAATGGTCCGATGGGCACCGGCGGCTGCTGCACGCCTCGATGGTTCGACTTTGAAG